>CATKEA010000110.1 GCA_949746915.1 uncultured Bacilli bacterium | reverse complement strand
TTACTTTTAAATAATTATATAAAAGAAGAAGATATTCATTGTAGTGGAACAATACAAGCAACAAGAAAGAAAGGAAATAATTTTACTTATTCTGCCTATCTAATGTGCAAAGATAAAAAAGGCAATACAATTCACAATAATGTAAATGATTTACCGCCAGGTGGAATAGGAATATATGGTAAATTTATTGTTGACTATATTGTAAAATTAAACAGTGCTAGTGGTAGTAAATACAATTTTAATTACACAAAAGAAAATATTTATAATGAATTTTTAGCTTATGATTTAGAGCGACCTGGAACAACATCAGGAATAAGTAAATTTGTTTATTCGTTTAATAATCGTGACTGGATAGATTTAGTAGTTAATGAAACAACAGGAATAGGTAGTTTTGTTTTAAATAGTACCTATGTTGGAAAAATATATTTTAAAGCTTATGATTTACATGGAAATGCAAGTGAAACATTAAGTTATAATATTAAAATAGATAAGATAGCACCAACAGGAACTATATCATTATCAAGAAATGGTGGAGACTTTAACAGTCTAAATGTAAAAGTGAGTCTAAGTGCCAAGGATAATACCAATGGTTCTGGAGTAAAACAAATGTGTGTTCAGGAATCAAGTAATGTTAATACCTGTAATTGGATTAACTATACAACTAGTAAAAATTTAACTTTAAGCGGAACATTAGATGGAAAGCCAAGAAGAGTATATGCTTGGTTCAAAGATGCTGTTGGTAATATTGTTCAAGCCAAATCAGGTACTAATGATGGAACAACAGGAGCAGGCTATACCCCATATAAAGAAGGAACTGAAGTGAATATGTCAGGATGGAGTAATTGTGATAAACCATGTGGTGGTGGAATAAAGAGAAAAACAGCAACTGATAAATATACAGGAAAAATAATTCCAGAAAAGGAACAAAAACAAAGTTGCAATACTCAAAGCTGTTGTTCTTCCACTGTAATATCTGGTTATAGTTCATGTAATAAAACTTGTGGTGGCGGAGTTCAAACTGTATACAAGAAGTCAGTTTATAATGGTCAAGCTTGCCCATCTACAACCCAAGCCTGCAATACCCATCCTTGCGAAAGTCCTGATGATTATGAATGGAGTAAAGAACGAGCTTGTGATAAAGATAAATTCCAAGCAATCATAGATGAACCAGAAAAATTTAAAAAATTCATTGAAGAATCAGCATTTAGAAATGCTATGTACGATTGCAGTCAAGTTACATCAAGTCTACTTAGAAAGAGTGATACTGCTTGGGCAGCTTTAAAAAAGAGTAGTAGATATCAATTAGTAAGTGGTCAGGGAAAAAGTGCCAGTTGTACCTGTTATTATAATAAGGAAAGTAGTGGAGCTATGAGAACTTGTTCCAAGCCAGCTTGTAGTTATGAATATGAAAAATTTGTATCTGGAACTATTTACAATGGCAAAGTATTAGTATTAAGTGCTTCAACTAATCATTATTTATCTAAAACTTATGATTATGATGGCTTTGGAAATTGGGATGATAGTGGAAGAACATGGGATAAATTTGGATGGAGTTCATTCTTATTTGGTTCTGGCAATGACATTAGTGAATATTCAGGTTGGGGAGTATGTAACAGAACTACAACTGGTGATATTAATCGTGAAGATTGTATTTCTAGTTCAACGTGGGCTGAAAAGTATAATAGACAAGCAATATTCCTTCCAAGTTTAAGAGTTGGACTTTATCGTGGCGTAAATCAAACATATAATGCATCAAGTAATGACAGAGATGCGAACTTCTATTATGATGGAATGGTTTATGTTCAAATATTTAAAATATAGGTGATATAATGAAATATAAAAAAACAGTTATAATTCTTCTTCTTGTTTCAATTATTTTCATAGTTGGTGGCATAATAATAAAATATATTGAAGAAAATAAACCATTTGATAGTTCTTTTATAAAAGATACTGAAATCGGAAGCTCTATTATTAAGAAGCTAAAAAATTCAAAATTAATTGAACAGTATAAAGAAGAAGGCTATGAAATAAAAGTTCAAAATGTTACTTCAACTATTGCTATTCATATAAAAAAGGATAAACAATTAATTCTAAGATTTTCATTAGAAGATGATTACTTAGTTACAAGCTATCAAGAAGATGAACTTAAATATAAAATAATTACTTTTGTAATTGCTAGTTTAGAAAGTGATCCAGAAAAAGTAGATCGTATTTTAGATAATAATATATTAGAGTTATTAACTAAAGAAAATCATGG
>CATKEA010000109.1 GCA_949746915.1 uncultured Bacilli bacterium | reverse complement strand
ATTTAAATGTTACAAATTTTAACATGAATCTAGAAGAGGACTAAGTTCTCTTTTTTCATATTTTCCCACATTTTTTTAATAATTTATCGTAATTTTATATGTATACTGGAAATATGAAAGGAAGTGATAGAAAGATATTTAAATAATAACAAGAAATAATTCGTTTTATAGATATTTTATTTTAGAGGAGGTATGATAACTAGAAAAATAAAATAAATAATGTTATACTAAATGTGGGTGATTAATATGTACAATGTTTGTTTGGTAGAAGATGAACTTGATTTATCCAATCTCGTAAAGATGTATTTAGAACATGCAGGCTACAATGTTATACAATTTACTAAAGGTAGTGATGCAATTAATTATATTGATAATGAAAAAGTTCATATCTGGATATTAGATATAATGTTAGCTGATGATATAAGTGGCTATGATATAATAAGAAGAATTAGAGAAACAGATAAAATAGTACCAGTAATTTTTACTTCTGCAAGAGACCAAGATTTAGATAAAATAGTTGGATTAGAACTTGGAAGTGATGACTATATAACAAAGCCTTATTCTTCTAAAGAATTAGTTTTAAGAGTCAACAACATTATAAAAAGAGTATATAATAAGGAAAATGTTAAAAAACTAGAATATGATAAATATGTTATAGATCAAGATCGAAGATTAGTAAACAAAAATGATAAAGAAATAAAACTTACAACTTTAGAATTTGATTTATTAATACTTCTAGTTTCTAATTTAGGAAAAAGTTTTTCCCGTGATGATATTTTAAATATGGTTTGGGGAGATGACTATTTTGGAAGTGATCGTGCTGTAGATGATTTAGTTAGAAGATTAAGACGTAAAATGCCAGAGTTAAATATTAGTACCATATATGGATTTGGCTATAGATTGACATGAAACAAATTAGAAATAAATTAAGTAGACAACTACTTTCAATAATCGCAATAATTTTTGGCATTTTTTTATTAACTATAGGAATAATTCTACCAAACGCGTTAAAACCATTACTAGAAAGAAGCTTATATGACTATTTAAAACAACCACTTGATTTTGTTAATCAAGATATAATAAAAAATAAAATAACAACTGAAATAGCATATATTTATATTTACAATGATAAAGCCGCTGTTAGTGAAAATTTTTCTGATATTATTGAAGTTACTTCCGTAAATAAAATTTTAGATAAAATAAAATCAAAATATGGAAAATTTAATTATTCAGGAAAAACGTATTATTATTATCAATATAAGGAAGACTATATAAAGAAAGTAGCTATAACAAATGATAATTATATAATATCAGCAACAGAATATGCTACTAGTCATATTTTTCCAATAATTCTTATAACGATGATATTAACAACTTTTATTATATGTGTATGGTGTAGTAATGTTGTTAGAAGAATTGAAAAATTAAAAATTAAAATTGATCACATTGACGATAACGATTATAATCATGCAATAGATAATTCATATGATGATGAAATAAAATCATTAGAGCTAGCAATAGAGGATATGAGAATTTCTTTAAAAAATCAAGAAGAATACCGAAATCAAATGTATCAAAATATATCTCATGATTTTAAAACACCTCTCACCGTTATAAAATCATATATTGAAGCCGTTTCAGACGGTATTGAAGATAAAGATAAAGCTCTTGATATAATCAGTGAGCAAACAAAAAAATTAGAACAAAAAGTCCACTCCCTACTATATTTAAATAAATTAGACTATATTAAAGATTTAAAAGGTATAAAACTTGAAAAAATTGATGTAGCAGAACCTATAATGGCTAGTGTCGAAAAATTTAAATTTCAAAATAAAAATATCAAATTTAATGTATCTGTAGAAAAAGATACTATCTATCAAGGAAGCTTTGATGCTTGGGAAACAGTAATTGATAATATTTTAGGAAATTTTATTCGTTATGCTAAAAGTGAAATAAAAGTAACCATAAAAAAGAAAGAAATAATTTTTTATAACGATGGACCTAAAATAGATGAATCACTACTTGAAGGTATATTTGTTCCTTTTAGAAAAGGAATCAAAGGACAATTTGGCTTAGGACTATCTATTGTAAAGAAAACATTAAATATCATGGGTTATGATATTACTGTAAAGAATAATAAAAATGGCGTATCATTTATAATAAAGGTAAATAAGTCTTAAAAAACTTATTTCTTTTTTGTATAAAGTAAAACTTTTTTCTAATAATAATATTAGGTGATTATAACATGAAAATATTAATAACAGGTGGACATTCTGGAATTGGATTTGATACAGCAATATCTTTAGCCAAAAGAGGACATTTTATATATCTTACAGTTCATCAAAAAGAACAAGTCAAGACAGTCAAAGAAAAATTAAAAAACTATAATATAGAAAATATTGAAGTGATGATACTCGATATTACTAAAAGTGTAGATCGAAATAAGGTAAAGAATCTAGATATTGATTGTCTTTTTAATAATGCAGCAACAGGAGTAGGTGGCTCACTTATTTGTCTTGATATAGATAAAATAAGAGAAAATTTTGAAGTTAACTTTTTTGCAACACTAGAACTTACAAAAGAAGTAATGCTTAATTGGTTAAGCTCTAATCAAAAAGGAACAATAGTAACTATGGCTTCTTTAGCTGGATTAATACCAGTACCATTCTTAGGTAGCTATTCATCAACAAAAGCGGCTCTATTAACAATGATGACTGCATTAAGAAGAGAATGTCTTTTACTAAAAGTTCCAATCAAAATAAAATTAATTGAACCAGGACTTTATAAGACTGGATTTAATGACTATATGATTGATAGTGGTAAGAATATATGCAAAATAAAAGAATTAGAAAATAAATATGATTCTATAATAGAACTAGAACAATCAATAATTAAACTAATGGAATGTACCTATACAGATAGTATTGTTAAAAAAATAGTCAAAGCTATTGAATCAAAAAACAATCATTTTATTTATAGAACACCACTTTCTCAAGTGCTTGGAACAAAACTATATATGCTTTTATTTAAGTAAACATATCTTTTTAAATAAGTAAATACAAAAAATACTAAGTTATAATCACCTCAAGTGTTTACACACGTTGACATACAATTTACAACAATTTTCGATTAATTAATTGACTCTTTACAACAATATGATACAATTTAATTGTAAATAATAAAAAGACTTAAATGTCGTAAGGAGGATAAAAATGAAAAAATATTTTAAAAAGATAGTAACTTGTTTAGCAGTTTTAGTATTTACTATTTTTGTGGCTATGCCAGTAAATGCTGCTACTGATTTACAAACGCTAAATAAAACTGTAAAGGAAGAAAAATTATCATTTGGAAATAAGCAGATAGCTTGGATTGATAACAAGGACAATTCTACCACCTATTTCTATGGTAAAGAATATGGAACAAATAATTTTTACAAAATAGGATGGGATGGAAGTGTTACTGCAGTTGCCGACCCATATGGTGGTTCAACAACTCAACCAGCTTATCCAACATTGAAAGTAGCTGGAGGAAATACATACACTACTACAGTAGGTGATGATGGAGTTAGTATGGATATTACTTCAAGTAGTGGAAAGAAATGGAATGTTTCAATGAGTAAATTAGTGGCTTCAATAACAGGCAGTTCTACATCAGGAAGCCCATTAACCCCAGGAACACAAATAACAGGAGTTAATGTTTTAGGAGAGTTAAATAATCAAGTGTATTATGCAATTGAACAAAACTCAAAATATTATTTGGCAAATGGTTCAGGAGAATTATTCTATAGTAAAGCAATAGAAAAAACCAAAGCAGTTATTGGTTATGTAACAGCAGGACATGGTATTGTTTTAGTAAAAGATGCATCAAGTGCTAAAGCTATTGATTTTAATGGTAAAGAAATCGCCGATGGAACTGATATAAGTGTTAGTAAGTTTGGATTTATTGGAGTTGAATACAATGATACAGCAAGTAATGGTACTACACAAAAACACACTAAAATTATAAGCTATGAAGGAACTACATTATTAAGTGGAAGAACAGGAGAATTAGCTCATTATGTAGCATCAACAGTTAATGAAGATAATACAGCAAGCGATTATTTAAAAAATGGATCTCATGTATTTACAATAGTTGATCCATATACATCAACAACTTGTCACTATAAGTTAACAATAACAGGTTCACAAACACCAAATCCATCACCAAGTCCATCAACTACTCCAACACCAGAACCAGAAAACCCTTCAACTGCAACAGGCGGTAATGAAATGACTATGACATTAGTAGTAGCTGCTATATCAGTTGGAGCAATATATGTTGCTAGTAGAAAATTAAAAAGAGATTTCTAAATAAAAGATGAACAAAAATTGGAACTGTAATATCAGTTCCTTTATTATTTGTTGAGAAAATAAGACTTTCGTTTTATTTCAATAAATAATAAATTAGTTGTCAGTTATAATTTCTATATGATATAATAAAGACATAAAGTAGAGGAGGTTTACTATGGATATCAATGAATTACCAAAAAAATACAAGATAAAACGTAGAATAAAACCTAAAAAAATATTTATAATACTATTTTTAATGATGCTACTATTAGTAGCTGGTACCTCACTTGCACTGTGGCAGAAACAGTTACAACAAACTGATATTAATAGTATAAAGATAGGATGTTTAAATCTTAAGTTAGAAAATTATAGTGAAGGAGTTAATCTTAGAAATGCAGGCCCAATGAGTGATGAAGAAGGAGATAAATTAACACCATATACTTTTGTAATAACTAATACTTGTAATAGTAGTGTTTCTTATACAATTAATCTTGAAAACGTTACAACAGAAGAAGAAAAAAAATTACCTGAGCAGTATATCAAAGCTAAGTTAAAAAAAAGTATTAAAGATGACAGCGAAGTTGACGAAGAAGTTGACGAATCCGAATTACCAGATGTAGAAATAGAAAATTCGGGTACAACAGAAGAAGAAAAGTTAAATAAAAATATTGACGATGCCAATGATCCTAATCATAATGACTCATCAGCAAATGAAAATGAAAATTCAACAGAAGAAGGAACTGGCGATTCTACAATTGAAGGTAATACAGATACTTCTGATGGCTCAACTGAAGATAATAGTTCTGATGACAAAATTGAAATAGGAGAAATTGTTTTTTTTGATACTTTAAATGATAGCCATATAAATGAAACAAAGGCCATACCAAACGCAATAAGAGCTTACAAGTTATATGAATCAACATTAAAAGCTAATGGCAAAGTCCAATTTTTTCTAAGATTATGGATGGATAATGAAACTCCAACAATCGATGAAGTTATGAATGCAACATTTGAAAGTAAGATAACAATAATCGCTGAAAATATTATTGATCAAAAACCAAATTCAAATGTTCCAGTTGCTTGGCAAGATAATGGAATATTTAAAGATTATTATGAACTGGCTTATGAAAAAGTTCAAGCAATGAGTCTTGAAGAAAAAATTGGCCAATTAATGATAGTAAGATATCTTTCTTCTACTATAGATGATGCTATCACTAATTACTATGTTGGTGGTACCACCTTTTATGCTGTTGATTTTACAGAAAAAACAGAAGCAGAAGTGAAAGCTATGACTTCTAGTTTACAATCAAAAACAAATATTCCTTTAATAACAGCAGTAGATGAAGAGGGTGGCAAAGTAATAAGAGTTAGTAGTAATCCTAATTTAGTGTCGGAGCCATTTAAGTCATCTAAAGAACTTTATGACACAGGAGGTTTAGAATTAATATCTAGTGATACTAAGAATAAAAGTGCCATACTAAAGAATTTAGGATTAAATATGAACTTTGCTCCAGTTGTCGATATTGCTGATCCAACAGCATATATTTATGCTAGAACGCTTGGACAAACTCCAGAAATAACTGGTCAATATGCTATAGCAGTAGTTCAAGCAAGTAAGGATACTGGAGTATCATATTCTTTAAAACACTTTCCTGGATATGGAAATAATGCCGATACTCATGGAACATCTTCAACAGATGAAACAAGTTTAGAAGAGTTAAATACAAAACATTTAGTTCCATTTAAAATGGGAATTGAATCTGGGGCAGAAGCCGTAATGATAGCTCATAACATTGTAGCAGCTGTTGATAAAGAAAACCCTGCCTCATTATCCAAAGCAGTTCACAATATTTTATTTAACGATTTAAAATTTACTGGTATTGCAATAACTGATGACCTTGACATGGATGCCACTAAGAATATACCAAACAAATATACTAAAGCCCTTCTTGCTGGAAATAATATACTTCTTTGCTCAAATTATCAAGATGTTCAAGCTGATATACTTGAAAGTATTGCTAATAAAACGCTAACAGAAGAACAGATCACTAAACTAGCGTTTAAAGTAATTGCATGGAAATATTCTAAAGGTTTATTTGAAGAAAAAGATCTAGAATCAATTGAAAAAATTGACTAGATCTTTTAATTTACTATATATTGTATCTATCTTGTTTCTTTTTTTATTAACTTAGCATGTAAGACAACACGATGCTTATTATCTTGAAAACAGGTTGATAAGGTAATAACTTTATCATCTTTATTTAAGTTAGCATTAAATGTGTAAATACTTCTTTTAGAAATAGTATTTAAAAACTCCATATAAGAATCATCTGATTCAAAATCTGTTTTTATATAATAACTTTCTTTCTCAATTGTATATACACTAAAAACTTGCCATAAAGTATTTTCTGTTGGTGTTGAAAATTTTAAAACATAGTTGTTAGTATTTTCATACCAATTATCTTTTATAATATTTTTTAAAGATCCAAACATGGTACCATCTATTCTTCCATGTCCATATATAATTGTATTTCTATCAAAAGTAGTTGCATTGTTACGATAATCCATAAATACCCATCCAGCATAGTTTTTACTTCCATTAAAAGCATGGTTTAAATAATAATCATTGTTATCTGTTTGAACAACTGGATAGTTAATATTTGTTCCTTCTAATTTAACCCAACCTACAGTATCCTTATTTTTTTCAAGAAGTTGTGAAAAATTTACACTCATAAGAGGGATTTTTATATAATCCCAGTAATCATTAGGTGTGTTTGGCTCTTCTAAAGAATCCTCTTCGTTATCAGAATTACTTGGTGTAGAAGGTGGATTAATTGGTACAACATTTTTGATATCATCATTAACTTCAACTATAACTACATCATCGTTAACTTTATCCATAATCTTTTCAACACGCATTCTGTCAATAAAAAAACGAACTGTATTAGTAGTAGAAAGAAACAAAGCAATAATAGCAACAACCAGTATAATAATATAATTCCTTTTTATTCTTCTGTCATACATAACTAAATTCTCCTAACTATAAAATAATTTTATCATATCGCAAGCACTTTTACAATTTTAATATTGATTAAAAAAAATAAATAACTTACAATAGAAACAGGATGGTGTAATTAAATGAAAAACGTAAAAGATATTATGAAGATGTCAGACCAAAATGTATTTGATTTAAAATCTAACTATCAAGAAGCGCTAAATAATAGCAAGTTTAGGGATTATGTAAAAATATTAAATATTCCAAATGAAATACTTATGAAGTATACTTCAACATTAGAAGATGCATGTTTAGAATTTAATAATTGCTCTTCTTGTAAAGCTCTTGGAATGTGTAAAAATCAAACTAAAGGCTTTGTTCTTTCTCCTAAAAGATATAATAATACTTTAAATTTTGAATATGTTGCTTGTCCTTATATGCAAAAGAATCTTCAAGAAAATGAATATAAGAAAAATATCGAATTATTTTCTGCACCTAAAAAAATTAAAGAGGCTTCTTTAAAAATCATTCATACTGATGATAAAAATAGATTGGAAGTTATTAAATATTTTAAAACTTTTATGGATAATTATCAGGATAAAGTAAGTCCTAAAGGAATATACTTACATGGAAGCTTTGGAACCGGAAAAAGTTACATGATTGCAGCTTTCTTTAATGAATTTGCTAAAAGAAATGTTCATAGTGTTATCATTTATTTTCCAGAGTTTTTAAGAAGTTTAAAGGAATCATTTGATTCTGAATACAAAGAGATGTTTCACCAAGTTAAAATGGCACCATTATTACTTATTGATGACATTGGAGCTGAAAATTTAACCCCTTGGGCAAGAGATGAAATACTTGGAAGTATTTTACAATATAGAATGGATGAAGAATTACCAACTTTTTTTACTTCTAATTTTAATTTAGAACAATTAGAAGAGCACTTAGCTAATACTAATAATGGAATAGATCGAGTAAAAGCTAAAAGAATAGTTGAAAGAATCAAAGAACTAACTGTAAAATTTGAACTTGCAAGTAAAAATAGGAGAAATACAAATGACTGATATTTTAAAGGAATTAGACATAAAACTAAAAACAAATGGTAATTTTGATGAATATAAAAGTGAGAAACAAGGAGATTTACTATTAGAATTACTTTATTACAAAATAAAAAATTATAATCATGAAGAAAGTTATGATTACTTATCACAAATCTTTAAGATTATTCCATTTTGTTTTTTTAATATTTCCAATCAAAAGCTACCAAATATAATTTCCAAAGTTAATTCAATACACTACTCAATAAAAGAACAAATTGAATTAGAAAAAAAACAAAATATAGAAGTGTCTTCCTTTTTAAAAGACACTGTTGATAATATAGAAGCGTTAACATTAGCCTTAAATTATGACTACATAACAGAATACCATGGTAATAAATATAGTTTGATGGAATTCCTTGTTTTTAAACTGAAAAATCCAGTTATGATAGCAGATGCTATTAAGAGATTTCCATATGTTGTCAATTTGATTGATTCAAATATGAAAAGTATTTTTTCTAGAATAGTAGAAAGCTATATTGAAGCAATTCTTGATTTTTCTCATGTTAAGAATAAAAGCAATGATGAAGTAGTATATTTTGATAATATTTTAGCTTTATTTCTAACTAGTAAAGAACTATACATTGATTATGAATATGAAAAAGAAATGATTAAAAATATTGAATGTATTATTGATAACATTGATTTTACAAATGATGATATTAATCAAGAAAAATTAATATTTTGGTTAAATTCGCTAAAAGATACTTTAGAAAAAAAAGAGCCTTCTAATAATTTTCAATTAGATGACTTACTATATAAATATGATATACCAGATACTTTTTCAATAGTGATAACTAAAGAGGTTGAAAGAATTAGTAGAAGACTACCAGAATTATTAAATAAGATGGAAAAAAATAATAATGATGAATTTATTGTTACAATTGATGGTGATAGTGCTTATGAAATTGATGATGGATTAAGTGTTAGAAAAAGTTCAAATGGTAATTATATTCTAGGAGTTCATATTGCTAATCCGACTGCTTTAATAAAAGAAAATAATATTATTTTTGAAGAAGCTAAAAAAAGAACTACATCTATCTATTTATCTGATCGAACTATAGCTATGTATCCTTCTTATATTTCTAAAGACTTAATGTCTTTACAAGAAAATCAATACAATATGGCACTTTCTTTTTACATCGAAATAAATCCATCTACTAGTGAAGTAGAAAATATAGATATAAAAGAACAAAAAATATTTGTTAATCGTAATTTAACATATGACCAAGTTAATGATTATTTAAATGGTACTAAAGTTACTGACTATTTACTATCTTCCAGTATAGAAGAATTGGCTATTATTTCTGAAATACTAAATAAAAAATTAAATATAGAAGATTTTTATCGAAAATTATATCGTAGCGCAAGTAATAAAAATAATGTTTTAACTAAATCCCAAAAAATCGTTGAATTATCAATGCTTATAACTAATTATCAAATAGCAAAATATATGGATTTTAAAGGATACCCATTTATTTATAGAAATCATAAAGTAAATGAAGAACAGAAACTTGAAATAGAAAGGCTTAGAGAACTATTTCAAGATGAACAAGACTTTGCCAACTTTGAAAAGCATTTCAAAGTTTTAACTTCGACATATCCACGTGCTCAATTAAATACTACAAATGAAGGACATTTTGGTTTAGGAATATCACACTATTCTCATGTGACATCACCATTAAGAAGAGAAGAAGATAACTTAAATCATCTGGCCATTAGAGAATTTATTTTTAATAATCCGACAGATAAGCGTGCTTATGAGTTAGAAACTTTATTAAGCAAAGCAGCTAACTATACGAATAAAAGAAGAAAACCAATTGAAGACTTTTCAATCAATTATGAACTTGGCAAACATTTAGAAAAAACTAAAAATAAAAGTAAAAACTAATTTTACATATTGACAAATATTAAAAAAGTGATATGATAAATTTAAGTTAAAAAACGATTATAAGAGACACGACTATTAGAATATATTTCTTAGAGAATTTGTAAATGGTGAAAGCAAATACTTATATCTAACTAGTTACTACTCTTTAGTTGGACCTTAATAGGATTCCCGGTTAGCACCGTTATTTAAATTAAGTTAAATATTGGATGGTACCGTGTATAAGCACTCCTTGTAGAGGAAGTGCTTTTTTGTTTTTAAAAATAGGTGGGTGATTATACATATAATAAAATAAAGACATCAAAACTAATTTAATGGGGGAGAAAATTATGAAGTTTTTAGGATTAAAAAGTTATTCAACAAAGGCTATTTGTATAATAGATGAACAACTTAGAAAGAAATTGGACATATATCAAGAGTTATTTATTAATAAGATAAGACGTGGATTAGATACGAAAGTAGAAGAAAGTGAAATAGCTAAATTAGAAAGCGACATAGAATTTTTAAAGTTAGTTTTAATCGATAAATATAAACAGGAAGATATGAAACTACACACTATAACAAGTATGTTGAAAAGAAGTTATGGAAGTAATTATTTAGCTTTGCAAAAAGTATTAGTGCATAATTTAACTACCAAAAATGAACTAGCGGACTTACAAACATTAATTACTGTTATTAATGATTTGCCAATAGATGATATCGTTACTCTTGCGAACTTAACAAATAATCAAACAGTTAAAACTGTAGCAGAAGAAATCGCTCATGAATATCAGGAATCAAGATATGAAGAAATCGAAAAAACCTTATCTGCAGAATTAAAAGCTAAAATTCTAGATGACAATAAAGAATTTGCAAAAGAAGAAAGAAGGAATAAATATGTTAAATATAAAAGATAATGAAGAATTAAGTATACTAAATCATAGCTGTGCTCATTTGTTAGCACAAGCTGTAAAACATTTATATAAAGATGCTAAATTTTGGGTAGGACCAGTTATAGAAGAAGGTTTCTACTATGATATTGATTTAAATGATGAAGTAATTACAGAAGCAGATTTAGAAAAAATTGAAAAAGAAATGAAAAAGTGTAGTAAAGATAATAAGAGAATTGTTCGCCAAGAACTTTCAAAAAATGAAGCCCTTGAAATGTTCAAAGATGACCCATATAAAATAGATTTAATATCTAATATGAGTGACGATGAAGTCATTTCCTGTTATTCACAAGGCGATTTTACGGATTTATGTCGTGGACCACATGTTGAATCAACTAAACAGTTAAAGTATTTTAAATTACTTAAAGTAAGTGGAGCATACTTTAAAGGTGATTCTAAAAATAAAGTTTTGCAAAGAGTATATGGTGTTTGCTTTGATACTGAAGAAAAATTAAATGAACATTTAGCTTTTCTTGAAGATGCCAAAGGTCGTGATCACCGTAAATTAGGAAAAGATTTAGAATTATTTATGACAAGCGAATTAGTTGGTCAAGGACTTCCAATGTGGTTACCAAATGGTGCAACAGTAAGACGTGAGTTAGAAAGATATATCGCTGATAAAGAAATAGCCTTAGGATATTTTCATGTATATACTCCTTCACTAGGGAGTGTTGACTTATATAAAACTAGTGGTCATTGGGATCATTATAAAGAAGATATGTTCCCAATGATGAAAATGGATAATGAAGAATTAGTATTACGTCCGATGAATTGTCCACATCATATGGTTATGTTTAAGAACAAAATGCACTCATATCGTGATTTACCAATTCGCATTGGAGAACTAGCTCATGATTACCGATATGAAGCAAGTGGAGCTGTTTGTGGACTTGAAAGAGCCAGATCATTCTGTCAAAATGATGCCCATCTTTTTGTAAGACCTGATCAAATTAAAGAAGAGTTTGCCGCAGTTGTTAAACTTATACTAGATGTATACAAAGATTTTAATATTACTGAATATAAGTTTCGTTTATCATTAAGAGATAAAAATGATAAAGAAAAATATATCGATAATGATGAAATGTGGAATAAAGCAGAAAATGAATTACGTAATGTTTTAGATGAATTAGGGTTTGAATATTATGAAGCTGAAGGTGAAGCTGCTTTCTATGGACCAAAATTAGATGTTCAAATAAAAACAGCAATTGGACATGATCTAACTTTATCTACTTGTCAATTAGATTTTTCTTTACCAGAACGTTTTGATTTAACTTATATTGATGAGCATGGTGAAAAACAACGTCCAGTTGTAATCCATAGAGCTATTCTTGGAAGTATTGATAGATTTATGGCATACTTAATAGAAGAAACAAAAGGAGCATTCCCATTATGGTTAGCTCCAACTCAAATTAATATTATCCCAGTGAGTAATGAACATCATTTAGACTATGCTAAAGAAGTATTAGAAATGTTACATCAAGAAAGTGTAAGAGTAGAACTAGACTCAAGAGAAGAAAAACTAGGGTATAGAATGAGATCATCACAAATGAGAAAGATTCCTTATACAATCATTATTGGGGATAAAGAACGAGATAACAATGAAATTAGTTATCGTAAGTATAAAGAAGAGGTAACAACAACTGTTTCTAAAGAAGAGTTTATAAAACTAATTAACGAAGAAATAAAAAACAAAGCTTAAGTAGATAACTTTTTTATCTACTTTTTCTACGCTTATTTGCTTTATACTAAATTTACTTACTATGCTTTTAAATTTCCCAATTTTATTGAAAGCGATCAAGAATCTATATACAATTATAATTAATATGTAGTATCAAAGAAGGAAAGGTGAAATATTTAAAAACTACAATAACTATATTTGTAGTAGCAAACTGCTTAAATATGATGGAGTGAATGCCTCAATATATTTTGCTATTCAAGGAATTAAGATACAAATACTATCAAGTAGTTGGATAAGTAAAGAAGCTCAAAAGGGTGAAGGTGGACAAGAACAAAGCAAAAACATGGAATTATTCAAGTACTCATGGAAGACCCTGACTTGATAATATTAGATGAACCATTTAATGGTGTTGAAAACGAAACAGCTAGGAAAATAAGAAAAATTCTTCTTGAAGAAAAAGCCAGGGGAAAACTTATTATTATTGCTACCCATATGAAAGTTGATATCGAAAAGTCAATCGATAGTAATAATATCTATGAAGTTGATGGTGGAAAAGTAAAACAATATACTAAGTAATTAAATTTAAAGTAGACAAATTTGTTATTGTATGATATAATTTAGCAAGAAAAAGGGGCGTGGTAAAATGAAATATTATATTAATGGTCAAGAAGTAGAAATAAATACTTCAAAAAAACCGTATGGACAAGGCTCTGAAGCTAAGTTATATAGAGTAGAAAATACACTTTATAAGATATATTTTAAAGAAGCTTTAAATGAAGGTTTTGGTAACAAAGAAAGATATCATCGAATTTTAAAAGATATCAATACTAAACAAGTTAAGTTATTAGATGAGTTAATTTTTGATGAAAATGGTGATTATGCTGGATACACAACTGAAGTAGTTGAACATGATAAACGTAATCAAAATGGAATAATCAAACTTCCTAAAAATAAACTAATAACAAACTTAAGTATTTTAGAAAATGACTTTGATCTTTTAGCTACCAATTATGTTTTAGTTAGTGATATAAGACCATATAATCATATTTATGGAAAAGATGGAAATCTTTACGAAATAGATTGTGGTAGATATCGTAGTTTTTGTTTTAGTGATAAAGACAAATACTATAAAGATAATCGAAGTCAGCTAGATGAGTTAGTATTACTATTAATATATAATGATTTAGTAAAAGAAAAAATAGGAACAAAAAGGAAAACTCAAATTTTTAAAAATACATTATTAGAACAATGTGGGTCATTAAGATATAGTACCTTATTTAAAGAAATATTAAAAGAAAATCAAACAATTGAAGAGTATGCAAAAGAAAAAATCAAATATATCAAATAATTACTTGACAATATATACATATATATGTATAATTAAATCGTAATTAAAAAGGAAAGCGATTAATAATCCACCTGATTGCCTAACGTGGCTTTGGGTTAAGTATGCCTCTCGTAGATAATTTCCATTTATCTATATTTGTGCGCAACAAAAAGGTGGATTCATTAGAGTCTACCTTTTTGTCATTTATGTGGAGGTGTTTTTTATAGCAAAGGATAAAAATAGTTTGTTTATCAATGAACAAATTAGAGCAAATGAAGTTCTAGTTATTGGTCCAAATGGAGAACAAGTTGGTGTTAAATCACTTAAAGATGCGTTAACATTAGCTTCGTATGCTGGATTAGATTTAGTTCTTATGAACCAAAATGGTAATCCACCAGTATGTAAAGTAATGGATTATAACAAATATCGTTATGAAAAGAGTAAGAAAGAGAAAGAGTCTTTAAAAAAACAAAAACAAAATAGTCAAGAAATTAAAGAATTTCGTTTATCGCCAGTGATAGATGTTGGTGATTTTGAAACTAAACTTCGAAATGCCAAAAAATATCTTGAAAAAGGCGATAAAGTAAAATTATCCATTCGTTTCAAAGGTAGACAAATGGCTCACCCTGAACTTGGACGTGAGGTTTTAGAAAAATTTGCTGCAAGAGTTGAAGATGTTGCCAGTATTGAAACTTCTTGTAAATTAGAAGGAAAGATAATGACAATGTTGTTAGCACCAAAAAAAGAAAAATAATTAAGGAGGAAGTTATATGCCAAAAATTAAAACTCATAAAGGTACAAAAAAAGTATTTAACGTAAGAAAAAGTGGAACTATAACAATCGGACATCCTGGTAGTCGTCATAATACAGGAGATAAACCAGCAAGCTTAAACAGAAATAAAAGAAAGAGATCAAGTTTATCAAAAGCTGATAGAAATAGATTAAAGAATATAATCTAATAGAAGTAGAAGGAGGAATTAAAAATGCCAAGAGTTAAAAATGGAGCTGTAACTAAAGCTCGTCATAAAAAAGTTTTAAAACAAGCTAAAGGATACTTTGGAAGTAAACATAGATTATACAAAACTGCAAAAGAACAATTAATGCATTCAGGACAATATGCATATAGAGATAGAAAACAAAAGAAGAGAGATTTCAGAAAGTTATGGATCACAAGAATCAATGCAGCATGTCGTGAAAATGAAATCAGTTATTCTCGTTTCATCGAAGGTTTAAATAAAGCTGGTGTTGAAATCAATAGAAAAATGTTAGCTGAAATAGCAATCAATGATCCTAAAGCATTTAGTGAACTTGTTAAAGTTAGCAAAGATGGTAAAGCAGGAAAAATTGCAAAAAGCGAAGTTGTAAAAGAAACAAAAACAGTAGCAAAAGAAAAAAGTCCAAAAACAGAAGAAAAAAAAGAAGCTAAAAACGAAGCAGTAGATTATTCAAAAATGACAGTTGCTGAGTTAAAAGAACATGCTAAAGAAAAAGGTATCGAAGGATACACAACAATGAAAAAAGCTGAACTAGTTGAAGCTTTAAATAAATAAAAATAGACATATTAGTAGATTGATATACCTAGTGCCAAATGGTGGTATATTTTAGAAACTAATAGAAGTTATAACGAAAAGGAGAATTTAATATGACAGTAGTTTCAATGAATTACTTATTAGAAGCTGGTGTACATTTCGGACACCAAAAAAGAAGATGGAATCCAAAAATGAAGGAGTATATCTTCACAACTCGTGATGATATTTATATTATCGACTTACAAAAAACAGTTAAAAAAATTGAAGAGGCATACAATGCTTTAAAGAAAATAGCTGAAGATGGTGGAAAAGTTTTATATGTAGGAACTAAGAAACAAGCTCAAGAAGCAGCAGAAGAATGTGCTCTTAGAACAAACATGTATTTTGTTAATGAAAGATGGTTAGGTGGAACATTAACTAACTTTAGAACAATTAAATCACGTATTAAACGTCTTGAAGAAATCGAAAATATGGAAAAAGAAGGAACTTTCGAATTACTTCCTAAAAAAGAAGTTATCAGCATTAAAAAAGAATATGAAAAATTAAACAAATATCTTCGTGGTATTCGTGAAATGAAAAAAATGCCTGAGGCATTAATTATTGTTGATCCTCGTAAAGAAGAAATTGCTATTAAAGAAGCAAGAATTTTAGGAATTCCAGTATTTGGTGTAGTAGATACTAACTGTGACCCAGATATGGTTGATTATGTTATTCCAGGAAATGATGATGCTGTTAGATCAGTAAAATTAATGATTGGAGTTTTAACAAATGCAATTGCTGAAGTTAATGGAAATGAAGTAATTGACTATGTATCTGAAGAAGATAAAAATAAACAAAACAAAAAAGCAAAAGAAAAAGATGAGCCAAAAAAAGAAGAAGTAAAAAAAGAGGTTGTTGAAGAAGCTAAAGAAGAAACTGTTGTAGATTATTCAAAAATGACAGTTGCTGAATTAAAAGAACAAGCTAAAGAAAAAGGTATCGAAGGATATACAACAATGAAAAAAGCTGAATTAGTTGAAGCTTTAAATAAATAAAATTTAAGGAGGACACTTATGTATAGTGCTAGTGATGTTAAAGAATTAAGAGAAAAAACTGGTGCTGGTATGATGGATTGTAAAAATGCACTACAAGCATGTAATGGTAACATGGATCAAGCAATTGACTGGCTAAGAGAAAAAGGTATGGCAAAGGCTGCAAAGAAAGAATCACGAGTTGCAGCAGAAGGAATTACTAAAATTCTTGTTGAAGGAAACAAAGCTATCATTTTAGAAGTTAATTCTGAAACTGATTTTGTTGCTAAAAATGAAGAATTTACAGGATTTGTTGAAAGCTTAGCTAAAACTATTATTAGTAGTGATTGTAAAGATATGGAAAGTGCTTTAAATCTTTCTGTCAACGGTGTTTCTTTAAGTGATGCAGTAGTTAATATTATTGCTAAAATTGGAGAAAAAATTAGTTTTAGAAGATTCACTGTTTTAGAAAAAACAGACAACCAAGTATTTGGTGCTTACTCTCATATGGGAGGAAAAATTGGTGTACTTGTATTGCTTGATGGTAATAATGAAGAAGTTGCTAAAGATATAGCTATGCACGTTGCAGCTATGCATCCAGCTTATTTATCTAGTAACGATGTTCCAAGTGATGTGTTAGATCGTGAAAAAGAAATAATGACTGAGCAATTAATCAATGAAGGAAAACCAAAAGATAGAATTGAAAATATTCTAGTTGGTAAAGTTAATAAATACTATCAAGAAGTATGCTTATTAGATCAAATCTTCATAAAAGCTGAAGATAAAGAAACTGTTAAGAAATATGCTGAAAATAACAATTGTAGCGTAAAAGAAATGATTCGTTATGAAGTAGGAGAAGGAATCGAAAAGAAACAAGAAGATTTTGCTGCTGAAGTTATGAGTCAAATTAATGGATAGAAAAAAATACTGACGACTTTGTTTGTCAGTATTTTTTTGATTAAAATTTCAAAATAGCATAATTTAAATATTTAAAGTTACAAAATAATTAATTTTCTTTTTTTAAACTAAAATATCTGATACAATTAATATAATTAGTATCAAAATATAGATATTGAAAGGTAAGAATGCT
>CATKEA010000108.1 GCA_949746915.1 uncultured Bacilli bacterium | reverse complement strand
TTATAAAATAGATTGTGACTTTATTAGGAATTCATCTTATATATTTATAAATGATAATAAAAATAGCAAAAAAATTTATAAAGAAAAGGAGCTTCTTGAAAACTTTGGAGTAAAACAAGAAAATATTGAACTTCATGTTAAAACACCTTTTCCTTTTGATTCTAATATGGCACTAGAAGTCAATGATACTTATATTTTTGATCCTTTGAAATATTTATATTCTTTATGTAATATTCTTTCTAAATCTAAAAATATAAATATTTATGAACAATCTATGGTTAAATCAATTGAGAAAATTGATGATATTTATAGTGTAACCGTAAATGATAAAAAAATAATGGCAAAAAAGGTGATTGTTTGTTGTCATTATCCATATTTTATTTCTCCTTGTTATATTCCCTTTAAAACACATTTAGAAAAATCTAATGTAATGGCTGTATCAGTTAATAACGTGACTTCGAATAATGCTATCAGTATTGATAAACCTGTTAACTCTGTTAGATATTACACTAATAATAAAGATAATTATTTGATTTATTTAAATAATTCGCATTATCTTGGTAATCAACTAGACGAAAAGCAAAATAAAAGTATTTCTATGTCTTTATTAAAACAACATTTTAACATCGATGAAAAACAAATAAGATATTTTTGGAGTAATTATGACTTGATTACTGCTGATTATCTTCCTTATATTGGTAGTGTTAGTGGACAAAATAATTCATTTTTTATCGCAACTGGTTATAATACATGGGGAATGACAAATAGTACAATAGCTGGTAGAGTTATTGCAGATTTGATAATTAATGGAAAATCACAATATGAAACTTTGTTTTCATTGAAACGAGCTTTTAATTTTAATAAATGTCTTAATTATTTTGTTGATGGTATGGCAAATTCAAAAAATTATGTTTTATCAAAAGTTAAAAAGAAATTTTATTTTTATCCAAGTAACGTTCATATTATTGTTAAAAACTTTAAACGTTATGGAGTATTTATTGATAAAGAAAGAAAAAAACACATAGTATCTTTACTTTGCCCTCATATGAAGTGTAGCTTATTTTTTAATCCTATTGAGGAAAGTTGGGAATGTCCATGCCATGGCTCTAAGTTCGATATTGATGGAAATGTTTTAAAAGGTCCTAGCAATTTTGATATAAAAGTAAAAGAGGAAATAGATATCTAACTCTAGATTTTTCCTCTCTTTTTTGTTTATAATTTACAATTTACTTAAGTAAATGCTTTTTAATGCTAATATTTTCCATATTATTTACACATCATTTTCTATAGCAGGATTTCCCTCACTATTATTAACATTATCTTTATTATTGATAACTTCATTTTTATTTATATACTTTGATTTTATTGTACTTGAATTTTTAGTTTTACTAAACTTCTCATATAATAATGGTTTCTTTCTAATTGCGGCTTGAATAAATATCATCATGTATATACAAGGTAAAGCTGGTATTGTTAACAAGGATAAAAATCTTATAACAACAAAATCTATATTACTTGCTATTTCAATTAATAATATCACATAGTATGGTAATGGTATATATCCAAAATATAATATAAAATTTCTCAAAATTATTTGGATTGGTTTGGCAGTTGAATCATCACTAGCTATTATTTTTATATTTAAAAATCTTTTTCCTAAAGTTTGTCCATTTGTTGATAAAGGTATTAAAATATAATAACTAAGTAGTAAAATAAAGATTGAGTTTTTTCTGACTGCACTTGGAACAACTAACAACAGTATTATAGATATTATAGAAAAAATAAAAATGTCTAAGTTAAATGCTACTAATCTTCTTAAAAAGGATACTTTTTTACCTTTTTTATATGCAATCTCATCTATTTTATCTCTTGTTGGTAATATTAATAAAAATAGTGGTTCTACTAAATATCCAATTATTCCACCTAGAGTATTAATCATTAAATCATCTACATCAAATAATCTGTAACTCCTAGAATATATTCCATATAAGCCACTTAATTGAGTTAATTCAAAGAATAAACTAAGTAAGAATGAAGCAAGAATGGTTTTCTTAAATGAAAACTTAAAATAATATCTTAGGTAAATTCCAAATGGCAAAGTTAGAAAAATATTATACAGAACTTGATAAAAATATGGTTCTTTTAGTGCCTTTATATAAGTATTTGGATTTGATATAACTAAACTTGTATTTTCGATAAAGTCTTTTACGAAGGAAAATGGAATTAACTGTGTACTTGGTGTTTTTAAATTATTAACAAATTCTTGTGAAGGCAAAGGAAGTATTACTAAAAAGTAGGCTGATATTAAATATAAGATAAAGGAATATACTATTACGACCCTTAGGAGTGGTATTGAGCCATATTTTCTATACTGAAATATAATATATGGTATTGTAAACAAAAAAGCAATAAAAGGAAAAACTATGAATGCCGTTGCTATTGGTATTATATAATTAGACACGATTTTTACACCTCTTAATATTTATTTTAAATATAAATTGTTATAGACTAACATTTATTTCAAGAAAAAACAGATTATCTTAAATCTGTTCCGCCGAAAACATTGGTTACATTAATATAAATAGTTTTCTTATTATCGTCATACTTACGCACTATTTTATTGTCTGTTCCTCCAAATACTGAGGTATCTGTAACAATGATATTGTATTCTTCTGGAAGACGTACTGTAGTTCCACCAAAAATGGAATAGACATAAATAATAGTATTAGTTTTTATTTTTACTTTTGTTAA
Organism: uncultured Bacilli bacterium; assembly: GCA_949746915.1. Lineage (GTDB taxonomy): Bacteria > Bacillota_I > Bacilli_A > RF39 > UBA660 > CATKEA01. The sequence continues at coordinate 7,704 of CATKEA010000108.1, read as the reverse complement.
ATCTAAATCTACACTGCCAAAAATAGAATATATATTAGCTCCTTCAAAGTCAGATTCAGCAAGAACTTGTTCTACTCCACCAAATATCCCAGTATAATTTCTTACTTGGTATGATTTATTATTAACAATTTTTGTGGATATTTTAGTTCCTTTATTTCCAGATATTGTTGCTCCCATGATGCCTATACCTACAATTATTAAGATAATTGGATAAATTAAATCATAGAAGTCTTCTGTTAATAAATCTAGGTTTATTAATAAAAATATAGATCCTATTATTAAACATATTGACGATAGTATACTTGGTTTTCTATCTTTTATTATATTATAAGCACCAATAACTATCAAAAATGTTGGCCATAAAATTTCAAAATCGATCGAAAAACCTGGAACAATTTGTTCTAATAAAAGAACTATTCCAAATACTAATATTAAAAGTCCAATAATCATGAAATTCACTCCTTTTGTTTAATTTTATCACAAATGATATTAAAATAAAATAAATATTCTCTATATTACTAAAATGTAAGGAATCTTTATTTTATATTAGGAAAGGCTATAATGTGTTAATCCACTATTATTTTACTAAAAATAAAGCAACACCTTATGGTGTTACTTTGTAAAAATCAATTATATTAGTATTGAACTCATTGTTAAATTAATATTATTAGCCTAAATTTATTTTATACCATTAGCATTTAGGAATGATTTAAATTCGCTGTACTCGATATATCCTACTTGAATACCTATAACCTTTTTATCTTTCATAATAATCGTCATTGGTGTTGCACCGAAGTTTTCATCTAGATATCCTTTATATTCATCTGTTGTTTTTAAATTCATAATGCTATCATAACTTTTTTGGTCAAGAATCTTAAACTCTAGTGATGTAAAATCAATTATCTTAGCAATATCAATGTATAATGTTTGATAATTAAATTCTTCTTGAGCCTTTTTTAAAGTAGGTAAAAAGGCCGTACAATATCCACAACTTGATCTTCCAACATAAATAACTTTTGTACTTGATTTTGATTCATTTTCTAAATCTGTTCCTGATACTTCTTTAAATGCGCTTACATCATATTCTGTATTATTGCCTGTTTGGTCTTCATTAGGTGTTGTTTGGGTCTCATCTCCCCCACTACTGGTATTAAAATTTTTATTATTAGAACTACCACTTCCTATTACTATTAGTACAACAATAACAATAGCAATTAAAAACATTATTATGTACTGATTTCTTTTTATTATTTTTAGTTCTTCTTTTTCTTCCATAAATATCCCTGCTCTCTTATTTTGTTCATGATATCTCTCATGTTCTAATTCATCATATAATAACTTAATAATACTGTCAATATTTTAATATTGTTTTCACCTATTTATCAAATTTCCTTTTTAGTATTGTTAAAGTATTTAAAATAGATAAAAGGGTTACTCCTACATCAGCAAATACAGCCATCCAGATAGATGCTACATTAAATATTCCTAATAATAATACAATTAGTTTAGTAACAAGAGCGAAGCAAATATTAAAACGCATTACATTTTTTGTATATTTAGATATTTTTATAGCAATTGGTATTTTCAGTAAATTATCATACATAAGTACAATATCACTAGCTTCTATAGTCGCATCACTACCAATACCACCCATAGCAATTCCTATGTTAGCTATTTTCATTACTGGTGCATCATTTATGCCATCACCAACAAAAGCTAGAAAATTATTTTTTGATAAATCTTTTACAATTTGTACTTTGTCTTGAGGTAAAAGATGAGATTGATATGTTGGGATTTTTATTTCTTTGGCAACAGCGCTAACAATATTTTTATCATCTCCAGATAGCATAACAATGTTATTTATTTTGATGCTATTTAATTTTTCTACAATGCTATATGACTCTTCTTTTATTTTATCTGAAATTAAAATGCTTCCAATGTATTTATTATTCTTAGCTACATAAATAACTGTTCCTATTTCTTCTATTTCTTTGACTTTAATATTGTTTTCTTCTAATAGTTTTATATTCCCAACTAGTATTTTAGCTTTAGCAATATCTGCTGATATTCCTTTTCCACTTATTTCTTTAAAATTAGAAATTTTATTTTCATTTATTTTATTTGAATAATTTCTAACAATTGCCTTAGCAATTGGATGATTTGAATAATATTCTGCATGAGCAACTATTTCTAATAATTCATTTTTTTCTAGCCCTATTGCTTCAATTTTTCTTACTTCGAATGTTCCTTCAGTAATTGTTCCAGTTTTATCAAACACTATAGTATTGATATTTGTTAATTGCTCTAGTTCATTACTTCCTTTTATTAGAATTCCCTCCTTACTAGCTCTACCTATTCCAGAAAAGAAAGCAAGTGGAATTGATATAACTAAAGCACATGGACAAGACATTACTAAAAACACTAAGGCTTTATATAGCCATTCATTAAATTCATATCCTAGAAGTGTCGGAATAATTGCAATTAGTATAGCTAATAATACTACACATGGTGTATATATTTTTGAAAACTTGGTAATAAATTTTTCTGTTTTAGCTTTTTTATCAGTTGATGTTTCAATTAATTCAATTATTTTATTAGCAGTTGAAGTTGTATAAGTTTTTGTAGCCTTGACTTTAATAGCACTATCATTATTAACATATCCTGAGATGACTTCTTCTTGAACAGTTAATAGTTTAGGTACTGATTCTCCAGTTAAACTAGAAGTATCAAATGAACTTTTACCTTCAATTATGATACCATCTAATGGAACTTTTTCTCCTGGTTTAACTAAAAAAATATCATTTATTTTTACAGTTTCTGTTTTTACTATCTCTACTTTTTTATTTATGATTAAGTTAGTTTCATCACTACGAAGATCCATTAAATCAGTAATAGCTTTTTTAGAATTATCAACAGCTAAATCAGATAAATACTCACCGATTTGAAAAAGGAGAATTACTAATACTGCCTCTGGATATTCTTTTATATAGAAAGCTCCAATAGTTGCTATAATCATTAAAAAGTTTTCATCAAAAAGTTCTCCTTTTAATAAATTTTTGATAGATTTAATATATAATTCATAAGAAATTATGATATAACTTATAGAAAGAATTACTATTTTTATAGAAGTATTTTTTATGAACAAGGTAACTATAAATAAAATAGTACTTATTAATATTTTTATTAAATCCTCATTAATTTCTAATTTTTTCATCTTTAATCCTCATTTCCATTACTATGATTTTTTTCTTTTATATGTTCAAGACCATACTGTAAAATTATTTTAATATGGTCATCTGTTATACTATATTTAACTGTTTGACCTTCTTTTTGTGCTTTTACTAGATTTGAGTTTCTTAATGTTTTTAGCTGATGGGATGTTGCTGATTGACTTATCTCTAATTTATCAGATATTTCACTAACACATTTTTCTCCTTCTAGTAAATAGTCTAGTATTCTAAGTCTTGTAGAATCAGCAAATATTTTATAAAAATCACTTAATGTATTTAATATTTTTTTATCTTCCATTCATTTCTCCTTAATTCTTAATAATATTTTATTTTTAACACTGTTATAATATGAATATTTGTTCATATATTCATATTATATACATAAAAAAAGAAAATAGCAATAACATTCAGATTTATTTTCTTACTATTTTCATTTTTATTATAAGTTGTTAATTAAATCTACTATTGTTAGACTAGCAATTCTAGCTGCCTTTTCTTCTTCTTCACTAGCACCATCGGCAAAATCTGAAATAACTCTAAGTGATATAAATGGAACTTTATTCTCAGCGCAGATATGACCAATACTAGCACTTTCCATATCAACAGCTAAGGCTTCTGTTTCATTAAAAATGGAATCACGCTCATTCCCATCTGTTACAAAACAATCGCCACTAGCAATATTTCCAATATGGTATGGGGCATCACGATTTTCTAACACCTCTTTAGCCTTTTCTATTAACTCATCATCTGCTTTAATCAAGCCATTGTTTGGGGTTGATATTTCCATAATCCTTTTTGGATAAAAATCATGGTATGTTACATAGTTACTTATGATTGTATCAAATACTCTTACACTAGAGGTTAAACTACCAGCACATCCTGAACTTATAACAATATCAATATCATATTTATCAATCATGTATTGGGTTGTACTAGCTGAATTGACTTTTCCAATACCACTTTCAATTAAATAAATTTCATTGTCATTACATGAACCAATATAAAGCTTTTTTGCTTGATTAATTAACTTCATGTCATATATATTGCGGTATTCAATTACTTCTTTTTCCATAGCACCAATTATAGCTATTTTCATACTTCATCACTCCACATTATTTTTAACTATTTAATAAGTTAGTTATAATTATTAGCTTAATTTTATTTATCATAGTATGCATTAAAATAAGCTTCTATATTATACTTATTATTTTACCACAAGGTTATTTATTTGTTAAACTTTTCTAATTTATTTTTTGTATTTAATACTTGATAATGTTCGACGATACCTTTTTCATAATAATCTAAAGTACCTTTTGGAAGAATAAGCGTTCTAGATATTCCAAGGGCATCAACAAAATCTGGATTATGTGATACCACTATCATTGTTCCTTCAAATGTTTTTAATACTTCTGCTATCTTTTTTTGAGTTTTAGGATCAAGATGATTAGTTGGCTCGTCTAAAATTAGTAGATTAGCATTTTGTAAAGTTAATTTAGCAAGAGAAAGTCTACTTCTTTCTCCAGGAGACAGAATATTTATCTTTTTATATAGGTCATCACCAGTAAAAAGGAATTTTCCTAATACTCCCCTTTTTTCATTTTCAGTTAAATCAAATTCATCAAGATTCTCAATAACATTTTTTGAATTATCTAAAAGTTCATGTTCTTGGGCATAATAACCAATATCTGTCTTAGGCCCTAAAATTATTTCTCCTGATTTTGGGGATAGTTTTCCAATTATTAGTTTTAACAAAGTACTTTTTCCAACACCATTTTCTCCTACTATTAAAAACTTTTCACCTCTTGGTATTTCTATATTTATTTTATATAACAACATGCCTTTATCTTCTTGGCGATATTTAAAGTTTAAATCTTTGATTACTAGTGGTTTTGATGTACTTTCTCTATCTTGTTGTAACTTTATACTTGCCTCTTTGCCTTTTTTTTGGATAATTACTTTATTTTCTTCTAATTTAGCTAATTTCTTTTGGCGGTCTTTGGCTATTCTTGCTTTTTTCTCATTACCATGAATGTATTTATCTACTATTTTTTGAAGTCTTATTCGTTCTTTTTCTTGTAATTCTGCTTGTTTTTCTAGATAAAGTTCTCGTTCTTCTAATATTTTAACAAATTTAGAATAACTCCCAGGAAACAGTTCCATAGTATGTGTTACTTTATCTAAGAAAAGGGTTTCATTAGTTATTTTATCTAAAAAATCAATATCATGAGAAATGACATATATAGCACCAGAATAGTTTCTTAAATAATTGGTAACATATTCTTTAGTTTCAAAATCTAAATGATTGGTTGGCTCGTCAAGAAGAAGAACATCTGCTTTAGAATATAACAATCTAGCAAATGCTATTTTAGATTTCTGACCACCTGATAAATTAGAAATAGGCATGTATAGTAATTTGTCATCTATATTCATACCAGATATTAAATCTAATAAAGTAATTTCGGCTTGATATGGTTCATAATAATCTAATTCTAATTGTAAATCGCCAATCTTTTTTAAAATTTTATTCATTTCTTGTTCAGTTTTTCCAATAGTTTGTTCATAAAAGGATGCTATTTCTTGTTCTAATTTTGCTATTGGTCTTCCTTCTAATAAATAGTCAAAAACAGTTATATCACTTTTTGGTATTTCATCAGTAATAACTTGAGGAAGATAAGCTATTTTTACTTTTTTATTAAAAGATATAGTGCCACTATCTGGTTCTATCTCTTTTAAAATCACTTTTAAAAAGGTTGTTTTTCCTGCTCCATTATCTCCTACTATACCTATATGTTCGTCGTTTGGTAAAGTTAGTGTAATCGAAGAGAATATTGGTTGGATGCCAAAAGATAGACTTAAGTTTTTTATTATCATGTATGTATTCTCCTTGTCATATATGGTCCTCCTTTTATTACGATTCAATTAATTTCTGTTGTTTGAAATGATAATGTGTTGTATAAATTTTAAATTCCTTCTTTATTTTCTACTGCTTCTAAATCAAAATAATAGCCATAGCTTTGGTATATTCTATCTCCTATTTTTATTTCTTTTGATTCGACTTGTTTTCCGCCTAAGTTCTCATAAAATACAGTTGAAGTTATTTTATTATCGTTAGATTCGTTTTCCTTTAGACACCATGTAATCATATTCTTCTTTTTTTGTGCTAAAAGTTCTTTGACTGTTTCTTTAAATAGTGCTGTTCCTATTCCTCTATTCATTTCTGATGATTTTACATATAGTCCAACTAATTCGGCATCATATTTATTTTCAGGATCTTTTATTTCATAGTATGAGTATCCTAGAATTTCCTCATTTCTTGCTGCTACTAAAACAAGATCTTTAAAGTCCTCATAACCATTTATATAACTTTCTGTTTGTTCTTTATAATTTGGTGTTTGAACACATTTGAAGTTTAGTGGTTGCATATGTATTTCTTGTTGTCTATCTAGTTTAATTTTAGTTATTTGCTCTTGATCTTTTAATTCGTTCTTTCTAATAATGTAATCTTCTTTTTCTTTCAAACATTCTAAAGCTTTATGCATTTGGTAGAAAGCGTGGATTATTGTTTCATTCAAAAGAGCAAATGTTACTCTACCTACTAATTCATCTTTATAAGGCCAACAAATGGATTGACCGACTAAAAATCTTATTCTTGAAGTTTTATAGAAAAATTTTAGTAAATCTCTTTCGGTATTTATAACTTTTCCATGGTATTTCATTCCCTTTATTTTGCTAAAATCAAGAATAGCAAAAAAGCCTGATTCTGGTTCTAAATTTTTAGCAAAATCCACGTATGGATGACCAGTAAGAACTTCATTTGTTTGGTCATCTTGTAAAACAGTTTTGACTTCTTTTTTTATTTTTTCTTTTATTTCTTTACTTTCAATACTGTCAATTCCTTTTACTAAAGCTTTTAGTAATTGATATTTATAAAAATATGTGCCACGTAATTCTGTAAAATACTCATCATAAAGAAGATTTCTCTCTTTAGTATTATTGAAGGATCCTGCTAGGGCATGCCCAACTATATCAGGTGAGGAATCCATTTCTTGGAAAATACGATTTACTACCTCACGTATTATTATCTCATCGGCAACAACAAAACCTGCTCTAAGACTTGCCATACCATAACTTTTTGATAGTCCTAATAATGAAATAGTATTTCTAAACATGCCAGGTATTGTTGCAATTGGTTTTGCAAGATTGTTTTTATCATATGTAATGTCACGATATACTAAGTCATCTATGATAAAGACACCTCTTTTTTGGCAAACTTCACCAAGTTCCTTTAATAGATCTGCTTCTTTTTCTCCCATTACTTTACCTGTTGGATTGTTAGGATTAGTGTTTAAAAAGGCCACAACTCTTGGAACATATCCTTTTCTTCTATTGTATACCATTTGAAGACTTTCATTTATTTCATCAATCTTTTTAGCTAATTTTTGCGGATTTATTAAAAAGTTATCTTCTTTTTCTA
>CATKEA010000107.1 GCA_949746915.1 uncultured Bacilli bacterium | reverse complement strand
ATAGATAAAAATATTATAAAAATAATTGATGAAAATAGTACTACAAAAGGTAAAGGTCATGGATATGGGTTGAAAATTGCTAGAAATATAATTAATGGTAATAAATTATATAAAGTAGAAAGTAGTATTTCAGAAGATTATTTTATTCAGAAAATAAAGGTAAAAGAAAAAGTGAGCTAATTGAACTAAAGTTAATAAAATAACTATATTCAATACTCACTTTTTTATTCAAAATCAAATTCTAACTCTGGTTCATCCATTAAAAAAATTATACATGCAGTAGACGCTGAAGTAAAAGATAATAAACCAAGTATTGCTAAAACTCTAGCCAATAATTTTTTCATAAATATCCTCCACGATTTAATTGATAAAGTCAAACTGTGCCAATTACATACCTAATTCGATTTCTATAAGGTAAGTTAAATATTTTATAAGTAAGTGGATGAATTAGTCCAGTTTCAATCATCATAGCAAATAACAGTGAATTAATTAAGAAACCGTTATCTAAAATAACACTAAGTAATAAATAAACACCACCAGTTATACAAGTTAAGACTTTATAGATAAGTCTTTTCTTTTTGTTTTTTAACGGCCTTTTTACAGTGTCAGAAGGAGCATACAAATAAAGATTAATCAAAAGGACTATTTCAAGTAATATAATAATGTACCTAGGAATTGTTATATACATACAAAGAAGCGGACAACAAAGAAAAATTAAACTTGAAGCTGCCAAACACATCCAACTTTTAGAAGCATGAAGCCCAAAACCAGTTGTCCTTAAAACGTTGAATAATAGTAATAAAATTATAGATTCCCTGAAAATTCCCATAAAAAAAGCTATTCCAAAAATAACTATAATTTTAGTAAAAGTTAGGTATACAGCTTCAATGCCATATCTAATACGATCGATAGTCTTTTCATCGTATTCTGGGTAATATTCTTTTATTAAAGAAAGTCCCCTATTAATAAATAACTTCTTTACCATTTTACCTTACCACCATATTTGCACACTAAGTATATAATATACTAATAGAGAAAATTGCCAAACTTATGAAAAATAACAAAAATTGTTGGATTTTGGCATATTTTAAGAGTTTTATCTAATTTAACTACCAAAAACAAACAAAAAATGACATTTTGTAAAAAAAATGAACCTGATGGCTTATCATCTGCTAAGATGTAAACGTGCACTAAAAAAAATTGGAGGTCTCAACATGGTAGTAACAGAATTAAAGAAAAGAGAGGTAATTAATATGGTAGGAAAGGTAAAATGGTTTGATGACAAAAAAGGATATGGCTTCATAGAGTACAATGACTATGAAGATATATTCGTACATTATTCGTCAATCAAACAAACAGGTCATAAAACTTTGACCGAAGGACAATTAGTTGAATTTAATTTGTTGGAAACAACAAAGGGTTTGCAAGCATTAGAAGTGATTGTAATCAAAGATATTGTTGCAACTAGTACCAACTAAAAAATTTTAGCAGTAACATTTTTCGACAAAGTTCGACAGCCTAGTGTAGTAAGATGTACTTAAACTAAAAAGAATGAGAGGTGATTAGTTGTGACAGGACGTGTTAAGTGGTTCAATAATGAAAAAGGATATGGATTTATTGAATATACAGAAAACGAGGATATCTTTGTTCATTATTCTACTATCAGACAAGAAGGATATAAGACATTAACTGAAGGACAAGTAGTAGAATTCACATTATTAGAGACAATGAAAGGTCTTCAAGCGCTTGATGTAACCGTAGTAAAAGATTTAATAACTACCAAATAAGGTAGTTTTTTTCTTGAAAATATGCTATTATATAATTAGGAGGGATGATATATGAATATTTCCTTAAGAGGAGACAAAGTTACTATTACTAAAGCTATGGAAGAGTATGCTACTGAGAAGCTATCAAAGCTAAATAAGTATATAGAAGAACCAGAATCAGTAAAAGCTACCGTCATAGTAAAAGTAAACAAAGATCTACATAAAGTAGAAGTAACTATGCCACTAAAATCACTTATTTTAAGAGCAGAAGAAGAAAAAACAGATTTCTACGCTGCAATGGATGTCGTATTAGACAAATTAGAAAGACAAATAAGAAAGAATAAAACTCGTCTCTCATCAAAAAAGATGAAAGATAAAAAAGAATTTGTCTATGCTTATATTGAAGATATCGAAGAAACTGAAGAAAAAATTGTAAAAAGAAAGAAAATTGAAGTAAAACCAATGGATGAAGAAGAAGCTATTCTTCAAATGGAATTACTTGGTCATCAATTTTATTTGTATAAAGACGCAGAAACAAATCAACCAACAGTTGTTTACAAAAGAAAAGATGGAAATTATGGAGTTATAGAAGCTGAATAAGCTTCTTTTTATATACAAAAATAAACAAATTAAAGAAAAAAGTACTATAAATTAGTATTTTAACATTTTGTATAAATTGTTACGTATGTTATAATATTGACCACTAAGAAGAATAAATTCAATTTATTTTGTTGAATAGTTGTTCTTTTTAAATATACAAGAATACTATAGTAATTAAAAAGTTAATAAAAATGGCTTAAAATCAGCTTAAATAACGTAAAACTATTTGATTATAAGTATTTTTTTGATACAATTATTAATAGTGTTAGAAGGAGATGATTTCATGAACTTATTAAGAAGTTTATTTGATAACGAATACAAAGAATTAAAAAAGTTTTCAGCACAAGCAGATAAGATTGAGGCACTAAGTGAAGAGTATCAAGCTTTAACTGATGAACAATTAAAAAATAAAACATTAGAGTTTAAAGAAAGATTAAATAAAGGTGAAACATTAGAGGATATTTTGGTAGAGGCCTTTGCAACAGCAAGAGAAGCATGTTCACGTGTTATTGGTGAAAAGCCATATTATGTACAGATTTTAGGAGCTTTAGCTATTCACTATGGAAATATAGCTGAAATGAAGACTGGTGAAGGGAAAACTTTAACATCTGTAATGCCTGCTTACTTAAATGCTTTAACCGGTGAAGGAGTACATATTATAACGGTAAATGAATATCTAGCAGATCGTGATGCTAACTGGATGGGAAATATTCACAGATTCTTGGGACTTACTGTAGGTATAAATTTACGTGAACAATCGCCTAAAGAGAAACAAGAACAATATAATTGTGATATTTTATATTCCACAAATAATGAAATAGGTTTCGATTATTTAAGAGATAATATGGTTATCAGAAAAGAAGAACGAGTGCAAAGAGGACTAAATTTTGCAATAATAGATGAGGTTGATTCAGTATTAATAGATGAAGCAAGAACACCATTAATTATTTCTGGTGGGCAAATGAGTAGTGCTAATTTATATAAAGATGCTGATCGTTTCGCTAAATCATTAACTAAAGAAGAAGATTTCATTTATGATGAAAAAACAAAGAGTGTTAATTTAACTGATGAAGGAAGTCAAAAAGCTGAAAAACATTTTAGAGTAAGTAATTTATATGATTTAAGTCAAGCTAATTTAGTACATTACATAAATCAAGCCCTGAGAGCTAATTATTCTATGCGTAATGACGTAGACTATGTAGTACAAGATGGAAAAGTTGTTATTGTTGATCAATTTACTGGTCGTTTAATGCAAGGACGTGCTTTTAGTGATGGATTACATCAAGCAATTGAAGCTAAAGAGGGTGTAGAAATCCAAGAGGAAACTAAAACGTTAGCTACAATAACATTCCAAAATTTATTTAGAATGTACAAAAAATTATCAGGTATGACAGGTACTGCTAAAACAGAAGAAGAAGAGTTTAGAAATATCTATAATATGTATGTTATAACAATTCCAACTAATAAACCTGTTATTCGTGAAGATGCACCTGATTTAATGTTTGCAACAAAAGCAGGAAAATATCGTGCTATTGTTAATGAGATAGAAGAAAGATATAAAAAAGGTCAACCAGTTTTAGTTGGAACTATAGCAATTGAAACAAGTGAACTAATAAGTGATTTACTAAAACAAAAACGTATACCACATGAAGTGTTAAATGCCAAAAATCATGCTCGTGAAGCAGAAATCATTAGTAAGATTGGTTTAGGAAAATCAGTAACTATAGCAACTAACATGGCAGGTCGTGGTACAGATATAAAATTATCAGATGAAGTAAAAGAATTGGGAGGATTATGCGTTATTGGTACTGAACGACATGAGTCACGTCGTATTGATAACCAGTTACGTGGACGTAGTGGTCGTCAAGGAGATCCTGGATATACACAATTTTATGTATCAATGGAAGATGAATTAATGGTTCGTTTTGGGTCAGATAGAATTAAAAACATGATGCAATCTTTAGGATTTGATGAGAATCAAGCTATTAGAAGCAAGACTTTCACTAGGTCATTAGCTGGAGCTCAAGCTAGAGTGGAAGGAAATAACTTTGATACTCGTAAACAATTATTACAATATGATGATGTAATGAATAATCAAAGGGAAATAATGTATAAAAAACGTAATGAAATCTTAGATAGTGAATCAATTCACAATACAATATTAGAAACAATGAAAAATCATATAGCAGATTTAGTTAATTCACATATTTATCCAGAAGGACGATTAACTAATGATGATATCAAAGATATTGTTGAATTTGCTAATGAAAACCTTTTAAAAAATGACCTTGATAAAGAAGAAATAGATAATAAAACACCAGAGGAAATAATTGATATTATAACTTCCAAAGTTACTAATGAATATAGTGAAAAATTACAAGATATTCCTTCTGAAATACAAGATGAATTTGAAAAAGCTATTTCATTAAATATAGTTGATCATCATTGGACAGAACATATTAATACTATGTCACACTTAAGAGAAGGTATTTATTTGCGAGGATATGGTCAAGAAGATCCTTTACGTGCCTATACAATGGAAGGCTTTGAAATGTTTGATAATATGATGCAAAATATAGATAAAGATATAACTATAATGCTAGTTAAAGCAGAAGTAAGACAAAATATCGAACGAAAAGAAGTATCAAAAAAGCAAATAACAAACGATAATGATGATACTAAAGCAAAAAAGAAACCAAAAAAAGTAGAAAAAATAGGTAGAAATGATCAATGTCCTTGTGGGAGTGGAAAGAAATATAAGAATTGTTGTGGTAAATAGCTTAATTTATAAGGGTTTGTGAGATTTTATAACCGCAAAAAATACGTAAAAATTAATGAATTTTGCTACAATGTTTACAATTTGTTTGCAAAATCCTAAAAAATCATGTAAACAAATTTAAAAAAGGTAATAAGCTAATCAACTTGATAAGCTTATTTTTTTGTTAAAATTATATTAATTTATTTGTTTAAAAGGATATTAGAAATGCTTATGATATAATATATATAGGAGTTGATAAGAGTGTATAATAAAGATAAATATATTAACAATGTCAATAGTAGATTTGGTGGTAATGCAAAAGATATATTATTAAAACAAATTAATCTGTTTTATGATGCGGATAATCAAATTACAAAAAATAGATACAATATAGGTGATGATGTTAAATTAAAAAAAGGCACATTTATTCATGGAATATTTGGAGAATTGGAAAACTTTGATTTTACAATAGAAAATGGATTCATATCAACTGATTTTACTTCAGAATCTAGACCTAATAAAATATGTAATAGTGTTGGTATGTGGAATATACAAAGTGATATGCTGTTAAAAGAATATATAAATCAATATAGTGGATTTACACTTTCATACTCAATTGGTAGAGGCTCAGGTTCAAAAACTATTAGTAAGCTAATACCATATCACAAATTTGATGAAATAACTGAGGACATAAATAATAATGATGAGATATGGGCCTACTGGGGAGATCAAACAAAAGAAGTAAGATTTATTCCAAGTTTAGTTTCAAATAAAAGACAAATTGCATTTATATTAAATATGGATTCTGAGTATGCTAAAAAACTTGCATATAATGATGTATGGAATTTAGATTTTGATGAAGAAACTTTAATACCCTTTTTAGATTATAGATATGTTGATAAATTTATAAATAATGATAGATTAAACAGAAATGCTTCTACTACTGATAGAGAATCTGCAATTATGTTTGGTTTGCCTATAAATTTGATAGAAGGT
>CATKEA010000106.1 GCA_949746915.1 uncultured Bacilli bacterium | reverse complement strand
TTCCCATCTATTTAAAAATCAAATGAATGAAATAATAAACATTATCGACAATTTAAATTAAAATGGGTACCTATTTGGGTACCTAATACATATACAAAAGAGCTTGGAGCCCTTATAAACAAAGTATCCCAGCCTTTCGACTGGGATTTCAGGGGGTTTTGGTTGAATTGCTCTTAATCTTTAGTTCGTTAAGAGCATGCACGAAGTTTAACTTCATGCAAATTAATCATAATATTTTACCAATAAAAAGTCAATCTATTTTTTCATACTTTACACTATTATACTAGCCATGATTAATAGATTCCATAAGGCATTTTTTAAGCTTTTCATCATTATTAGAAGTGTCAAGTAAATATTCATTTGAATCCTCTTTAGCCTGAACTAAAATTTTATAGTCACTTCTGACATCAGCAATCTTAAATGTCATATCCCCACTTTGCTTTGTTCCAAATAAATCACCATGACCACGTAACTTGAAGTCTTCTTCACTAATTTCAAAACCATCATGAGTTGACTCCATAATTTGTAGTCTTTTAGTATCAGAATTACTTATCAAAAGACATTTAGACTCTGTATTACCACGTCCAACACGTCCTCTTAATTGATGTAAAGTTGAAAGTCCAAAACGATTAGCATCAAATATAACAATCATACTAGCATTAGCAACATCAACACCAACTTCGATAACAGTTGTACTAATCAAGATATCAACCTTACCATTCTTAAACTCACCCATAATCAAATCTTTAGCACCACTTGCCATCTTACCATGAACCAAATCTATTCTAAACTTACTTCCAAAAGCAAGATTCATCTTATCTTTAAGCTCTATAACATTAGTTAAATCACTATTTTCACTTTCCTCGATTAATGGTGCTATAACATAAATCTGATGATTATTCTTTAGTTCCTCATGCATTGCCTCTAAAACTTCTTTAATTTCTTGCTCACTTTTTACAAAAGTTTGAACAGGTTTTCTTCCCTTTGGCAATTCTTTTATAGTAGAAACATCCATATCACCATAAATAGTTAGTGCATAAGTACGAGGTATTGGAGTAGCACTCATATATAAAACATCTGGCATAATCCCTTTATTTTGTAAATTAGCACGTTGATTAACACCAAAACGATGCTGTTCATCAGTAATTACCAATCCAAGACTTTTATAAATAACATCGTTCTGAATTAATGCATGAGTTCCAACTACCATATCAATACTTCCATCTTCTAAACCCTTAAGTATTTCAGCTCTATCCTTCTTATTTAAACTACCAGTTAACAATTCAATATTAATATTAGTATTCTTAAGTATTTCTTTTAAATTATTATAATGTTGAATAACAAGAATTTCAGTTGGAGCCATCAAAGCACTTTGATAACCACTAAGATAATTAGCATACATCGAAATAAAAGCAACAATTGTCTTACCACTACCAACATCACCTTGTAAAAGTCTATTCATTCTTACCTTTTTATTAAGATCTTTAAGTATTTCATCAACAGCTTTCTTTTGATCCTTAGTAAGTTCAAAAGACAATTTGTTTATAAAAGCATTAATCTTCTCAAAATCAATATCCCTAGCTATACCACCTTTTTCTAAACGATGTTGCTCCTTTAAATAATTAATCTTAAACATAAAAGCAAATAATTCCTCATACTTAAGTCGAACTTTAGCTTCACGTAATTTTAAAGCAGAAGGTGGATTATGAACTATATTAAGTGCTGTTTTTTTATTCAAAAATTTATATTTAACAGAGTACTTCTCAGGAATAAAATCTGTAATATCTTTACTATTCATCAATAATGCTGTATTAACATAAGTAGAAATCTGCTTATTAGTAAGACCATTAGTACAATGATAAACTGATTCTATCTTTTCCTCTTTTCCTAAAAGGCCAAATTTAATATCACTAGCTGTAATAACATTCTTACTTTTATCAAACTTACCAAGAACAATTACATTAGCCCCAATTTCTAAATTAGGCTTCAAAAAAGCTCGATTAAAAATAGAAACCCCAACTACACCACTAGCAGTAACCAATCTAAAATTAAGTTTATTTAATCCTGCTTTAAATCTAAGTAATATAGGTACACTCTCTACCTTTCCATCTATTATAACTTTTTCATCCTGTTCAACTTCTTTTAAATTACTTCTCTTAAGCACATCATATCTAAATGGATAATGTGTTACTAAATCATCAACCGTATAAATTCCTATTTTATTAAGCAAAGCCAACGACTTTGGACCAATTCCTTTTACACTAGAAACTTCCATACTGCCACCTCTAACATTCTCTCGTATTATATCACAAAACCAAAAAAATGAAAACAAAAAAATAAAGATTACAAGAAAAAAACTCTTCCGTAAAAGAGCTAATTTACTAAAATAATTTAAATATGTCATTAAATGTAATATAAAGCATCAAAGCCATTAAAATTAAGAACCCAACTGTATGAATTTTATTTTCTGTTTCTGGCTTAACTGGACTACCTTTAATCTTTTCTATAAATAAGAATAAGATTCTTCCTCCATCAAAAGCTGGAAATGGAATTAAATTAATAAATCCAACATTGATACTAAGTAATGCAATCAAATAGAAAATATTTTCAACTCCCTGTTTAGCCTGAGTACCAACTATTGAATAAATTCCAACTGGACCACTTAACTGACCAACACCTATTCCACCAGTAAATAAACCTTTTAATGTAATAATCATTTGTCTAAGTAATGAACCTGTCTTGACAAAAGTAAACTTAACAGCCTCAACAAAACCATGTTCACGAGTTCCACCAAAGCCAATACCAATTTTATAACTTACATTTCCCTCATCATCTTTAACTTTTTCAGGACGTACATTATAAGATTTCTCACTACCATTTTCCTTTTTAACAACAAACTTTATGTCTTTTTCCTTATTAGCAAGCTCAAGATATATCGCTAAATCATCATTAGTTCTGATCTTATTATTATTAATAGATATAACAGTGTCTCCTGTTTCAATACCAGCTTTATACGCAGGCAAATTTTCATCTACACTAGTAAGCTTACTACTAGTAGAAGGAGCACCACAAATGATACCAATCCCAAACAAAATAACTAAAGCCAAAACAAAATTAAATCCTGCTCCAAAAAACATTACAAGAAATCTTTGCCAAACTGGTTTAGCAAATAACTTTCTATCTCTAGGAACCTTTTTATCATCATCTACTTCTTCACCAGCAAGTTGTACAAAACCACCAACTGGAATTGCTCTAATATTATATTCGGTTTCTCCACCTTTTCCTTTAAAACCAAATAATTTAGGTCCCATACCAATTGAAAACTCATAAACATAGATACCAAACATCTTAGCAAAAAGGAAATGTCCAAATTCATGAACAAGAACAATAATTCCAAGAACAAATATAAATAAAATTAATGTTAACAAAATATCACCTTACCTTTATAATTATTCATTAAATAATGCCTAAAAACAATATAGCACCTAAAATAACAAAAATAATACTATCAAAACGATCTAATATTCCACCATGACCAGGTATCATATTTGAAAAATCTTTAATCTTAAAATGTCTCTTTATTGCTGAAAAAACCAAATCTCCCAATTGACTTATTAAACTTAAACTAATTGTAACAAGTAATAATAACTGTAAAGAAAAATTAGAATCTATTACTGTAATATAAAACATAACTGGAATAAATGTTCCCATTACAGTTCCCCCAATTAATCCTTCAATTGTCTTATTCGGAGAAATGTCTTTAGCAAGTTTATGTATACCAACTAATTTTCCAATAACAAAGGCAAATACATCAGTTGAAATAGTTATAGCAAAGAAATATAATAAATAATCAAGTGAATAATTTCTCGTTAAAACAAGCAAATTAAACGATAATCCTAAGAACAATACACTACCAAGTACATATAATGCATCTTCTATATTATACTTTTTATCATCATTAATTAGAACTATTGGCATTATTAAAGCAAATACTAAAAATGTTAGCATCTTATAATCCAAAACAATAGCTATATCAGTCGAATCGTAATCGACAAGTATCAAAAATGATAAAGACAAATATGCTAATAATTGAATAATAAAAGGCATAACTCGATCCTTTTTTAAATTTAACATTTCTCTAAGTGAAAATATTCCTAAAACCAACATCAAAGAAGCAAAAGGTATTCCACCTAAATATAAAAACGGGATAAATATTAAAGTTAATATAATTGCACTAATTACTCTTGTTTTCATTTTTTATTTCCTCCAAATCTTCTATTTCTCTTTTGAAATTCTTCTATTGCAATATCAAACTCATCATTGTTGAAATCTGGAAAATATACCTTTGGAAAATAATACTCAGCATAAGAAGACTGATAAAGCATAAAATTACTAATACGCTGTTCACCACTTGTCCTAATAACTAAATCAAGCGGAGGTAAATCCTGGTATAAATTTTTATTAACGACTTCCTTAGTAATATCTTCTATTTCTATATTCTGATTACTGACCAATTTACTGATATTTTTAACCATATCAACGATTTCATCTTGACCACCATAATTTAAACAAATATTAAATATTGGTCCATCAAAATCACTAGTTTCTAAAGTCATTCTATCCATAACCTCTAATACTTTTCGAGGAAGTGGTTCTCTTCTACCAGAAAACATAACTTTAATACCATTATCCTTTAAAAAAGAAAATTCTTTATAAAAGCTTTCCACAAATAAACTCATTAAAAAATCAACTTCTTTTTTTTCACGCTTAAAATTTTCAGTAGAAAAAGCATAAACAGATAAAACCTTAACACCTCTTTCGAAAATATAAGTACACAAAGTTTTTAAATTTTTAACACCACTTTTATGTCCCATACTTCTTTCAAGTCCACGTTCTGTTGCCCATCTGCCATTTCCATCCATTATAATTCCAACATGTACTGGTATATTTTCATTCATATTATTCCACCTTACTACAAATATATTATATTACAAATAAACAATTACTACAATCTTTTTGTATAAGTTTTACCATAAGTTTCCAAACTAATAATGGTGATTTACATGTACTATTTAAAAAATTTTTTCTTATTCTCAATACTAGGACACTTCCTAGAAACTTTTTTCTATCAAAACCAAGATCCTGGAATTTTAACTGGATATTGGACACCAATATATGGAATAGGTATTTGTATAATTATTTTTTTTAACCGAATTATCAACAAAAAATATCAAAATAAAACTACCAGATTTTTTCTTAATTTTCTAATTGGCTTCATTATTTTGTCTACAATGGAATTAATAGGTGGTATTCTAATTAGACTGATTTTTCATAAAACTTTCTGGAATTACGAAAAACACCTATTTCCAATACTCAAATATACTTCTTTAGAAATGTCCTTTGTATGGGGATTAGCAAGTATCTTATTTATCTACATAATTAAACCAATATCAGAAAAATTTATTCCTAAAATTAAAAATGATATTATAATTATCCTTATAATTATTTTTTTAACTGATGCTTTAGCCACTATTTTTATAAAATAAAAAAAGAGAAATATCTCTTCTTCTAAAAGTTATCTACTTCAATTCTAACTCTACCTTTATTTTGTAAGGAACTACTAGCTTGCACTAATGTACGTATTGAATTAGCCATTCTTCTTTGTTTACCAAGAACTCTTCCAATATCCTCACTATCAACTAGAACTTGAATTAATGTAGTATTTTCCTCATCTGTTTCAAATTCTTTGACTGAAACACTTTCCTTGTTAACAACTATACTTTTCACAATGTATTCAGTTAATTGAACTAAATCCATAACTATTTACCTTGTTTAGATTCAGCAAACTTAGCCATAATTCCAGCTTTACTGAATAAGTTTTTAACTGTATCAGATGGTTGAGCACCTGTATTTAACCATTTTAAAGCAACTTCTTCATTGATTTTTGTTTCTTTACTAATTGGATTATAAGTACCAACTAACTCAAGATATTTACCATCTCTTTTTACACGAGAATCACTTGCTACAATACGGTATGTAGGTCTCTTCTTAGCACCCATTCTTGTAAGTCTTAATTTAACTGCCATAATTTTTTCCTCCATTCATAAATTTCTGAAGTTATTATAGCATTATCTAATATAGCTGTCAACATATTTTTGTTAACACTTATAAATAATTTTCTTTTACTTCTTCATCTATTTGCTTTTCTGCTACATCAAAATCATTATCATCTATTAAATCATCCCAAGGATCTTCTTCTTCATCATAAGCAATCTTAACTTTAGTATCTCCTACTAGCTCAATACCCAATTCCTTTTCTATTGTATAAACAATCTTTCCATCTACTATTTCCGCTTTAATACATGAAGGTTGTTTTAAACTTCTAACAATTATCTCTTCATTAGTAACATCACTATCTTCTTTTCTCTTAATATTTACAACTTCTCTATAAGTATTACTATCTCTAACAACTTCTGTTTTCGTATCATCAAAACAAGAATACCAAATATTTACATCATAACTTCCGGAAATTTCAATTCTATCTTTATTTTTATGTCCACTAAAAGTATGATTGATAACCCAGCATCCTAGAATAGTACTAGGAGCAACTTCTGGAGTAACAGAATTAGTCGTACTAAAAGTTCTCTTTCCTTTTCCAAGTACTGCTTTTGTAACAATTTCTCTTGTACTTGCCATAATTATCCCTCCTCACTCTAATTTATGCCACTAAG
>CATKEA010000105.1 GCA_949746915.1 uncultured Bacilli bacterium | reverse complement strand
TTTTATTATTTTTTGTATTTGTCATAGTTTCAATAAAAAATTATTGTTAAATTTATTAAATAATGTTATTCTTATAATATGAGAATAGATGTCGTGATAGTATTGTAATATTCTATTTTAGAATATTTTAGTGAGGTAGAGAAAATGAAGAAAAAAAAGACAAAGTTATTAATTTTAGTTTTAGTTTTATTATTTTTAGTAGTGGTAGTAGGAGGAACTTATGCTTTATGGCAGATAACACTTAGGCAATCGGGAACCAATGTGGTTTCTTCTGGTTGTTTTGATATATCTTTTACAGATGCTAATCATATTACTATAGGTGAAGCATTTCCAATTGTTGATGAAGATGGCAAAAAATTAACTCCATATGAGTTTACAATAACTAATAATTGCGCTAATCCAGCCTCTTATCAAATTAATTTAGAAATTTTGAACTCATCAACATTAGCAGTTGAGAATCTTCAATATATTAAAGCTATGATTAATGAAAGTACTGCTATAACAACTGCTAAAATATTAAATACTAATCCTTTAGTAGATGTAACATTGGCTGATGCTAATACTTCTTATAAACTTGAAACTGGTTATTTAAAGGGTAATGAAAGCAAAACATATAATTTGAGATTATGGTTGGATGAAAATACTCCAGCTGATGATGCTATTATGAATAAGTCTTTTAATAGTAAGGTAACCATAATTACTACATTTATGAGTGAATTACCTTCTGAAAGTGTTTTAGCTTCAGATTATTTTAATAATTTGGATTCTGACGAATTGATTGCAGATGGAACAGCTGATAACAATTTAAGGTATGTAGGATCTAATCCCGATAATTATGTATATTTTAATTGTGATGATAATGATAATCCAACTGCAGATACTTGTGAAAAATGGAGAATTATCGGTCTTATGAATAATATTGATGATGGTTCTGGCAATAAAGAATCACGTCTTAAAATAATGAGAGATGGTGGTATTGGGGCTTTTTCTTGGGGATATAAGGATAGTGCAGATACTGTTGATTGGTATAATTCTCATGTTCAAGAGATTCTTAATACAGGATATTATTATAATATGACTAGTGGTTCTGTTACTAACAGGGATGGTCTTGTTAATAATGTTGATTTTACTGAAAATGGGTTTAAACAAGGAGCTAAAGATTTTACAGCTGATGCTGTATGGAATATTGCGGGAACTTCTAGTACTAGTTCTGCTGTTGCTGGTACTTGGTATGATTATGAAAGAGGTACAAATAAATATTCTGGTAATACGTCTCATGTTTGGACTGGAAGAATTGCTTTAATTTATCCTTCTGATTATGCATTTGCTACTACAGGAGGTACAACTACTGATAGAAATACTTGTTTAACTACTCCAACTTATAATTGGAATAATTCAGGTGTTAGTGATTGTAAAGATAATAATTGGATGTTTTCATATGCTACACAGAAGTACTTGGTTGATCTTGATGGTATGTGGACGTTAAATCATAATACTTTTATGAAATCAGTATTTAATGTTGAAAGTAATGGAGCAATAAAGAACACTGCTGCTGGTATGTCTGGAATTGTTCCAGTTACATATTTAAGATCTGATGTTAAAATTGCATCGGGTGATGGTACTTCAGGAAGTCCATTTGTCTTATCTTTAAAGTAATAAAATAATTGTTCGAAGAATTGGGATAAACCTAGTTCTTTTTTATTATGTTAGTGTGAGAAACTTTTTAAAAGTGATATAATTATGTTAAAAGTGAGGTTTATAATTATGAAAAATAGAAAAGTAAAAAGAAAAATAAATAAAAATATGGTTATCTTCTCTTTGATGTTTATTTTTTCTATATGTTTGTTGTTAGGTGCGGTAATTATTAATTCTAAAAAGTTAGTTCTGAAGTATGAAAAGATAGTCGATGTTTCTTTAGGTGAGCAGTTTTATAATATCGATAATATTATTAGTATTAAAAATGGTTTTTTGCTAACTGAAAAGCAAAAAATAGATACAACTAAACTTGGTCAAATGGAAGTTTCATTTGAAGTAAAAGATTTTATGAAGAAAATTAGAAAATTTAAGTATACGATAAATGTGCTTGATAAAGAGAGTCCAGTAATTAGTTGTAAAAAAGAATTAGAAACTATTAAAGGAAATAGAATTGATTTGTTAAAAGATGTAGTAGTTACTGATAATTCTAATGAGAAGATTGTTCCTAGTATTGAGGGTGATTATAGTTTTGATAAGGTTGGTGAGTATAAATTATCTTATATTGCAAAAGATTCTAGTATGAATGTGGCAAAAGAGGATTTTGTTTTAAAAGTTAAGGATGTAGTAGATTCAAATAATAATATTACTGGTGGAGATTCGACATTTGTGACATCTAAAGGGTTTAAAGGTGTTGTTAAAGGTGGTCTTACTTATATAGATGGTTATTTAGTTGTAAATAAGACTTATACTTTGCCTTCTAATTATGGTAATGGTTTGACAAGTGAAACAACTAGTAATTTTGACTTAATGAAGGTTGCAGCAGCTAAGGAAGGGTTAAATGTTTATATTTCGAGTGGTTTTAGATCTTATAGTAGACAAAAAACAATTTATAATAATTATGTTAATAGAGATGGTCAGAAGAATGCTGATACTTATTCTGCAAGAGCAGGACATTCAGAGCATCAGTCTGGTTTGGCTTTTGATGTAAATAGTATTAATACGTCTTTTGCTAATACAAAAGAAGGAAAATGGTTAAATGAGAATTGTTATAAGTATGGTTTTATTTTACGTTATCCAAAGGGTAAAACAAATGAAACGGGATATATGTATGAGCCTTGGCATTTTAGATATGTTGGGGTTGAGTTAGCTAGTAAGTTATATAATAGTGGCAATTGGATAACTATGGAAGATTATTTTGGTATAACAAGTCAGTATAAAATATAGCATTGCAGATATTTTATTGTATAGGTAATATTTATTTTTACGATGCTAGGTAGATATTATTATGTTGCATTTTTTTAAAAAATGGTGTATTATATATATCACATAATTGTAATATAATTAAAAAGGAGGAAAAATATATGCGTGGTAATATATATAGTTATCTTAGAAGAAATGGTAATTATACATTTGATGAAAAGCCATTCAATGAAATAGATAACTTAATACTTGCAGAGTTATCATATCTTCCTTTTAAGGGAATTGTTCCTTCTTTTAATGAAGGGTATATTACTGTTAAAGATGCTGAAGAGTTATTTTCTAAACGTTATACATGTAAAAAGTTAAAGAAGATAGCTAATTTACTTTTAGAAAGTAGATTTTTACTTAAGAAGATGGCTGAGAGTAAGAGATTTCAAAATGCTCTTCTTTATAATTATGTTAAGTTAGTTGATAATGATAAACAGTTTGGAGCTTTAACAATTGAACTTAGTGATAAAAGTATTTATGTTTCATATGAAGGTACAGATACATCAGTTATTGGTTGGGAAGAGGACTTGCAACTTTCATATAAGTTTCCAGTTTCTTCGCAGAAGCTTGCTAGTATGTATTTAAATAGTACTATTCATTTGTTTGATTATAAAGTTAGAGTAGGTGGTCATTCTAAAGGTGGTAATTTAGCAATGGCAGCTGCTATGAATTGTAATTTTTTGGTGCGTAAGAAGATAATCGAAGTTTATAATAATGATGGTCCAGGATTTTTAAGGAAGGAAATAGAGTCTAGACGTTATCAAATGATTGCTCCTAAGATTAAAATGATAGTACCTAGTCAGTGTGTGGTTGGTATGTTTTTATACCATGTGGATAATTATAAAGTGGTTAAGAGTACTAATAGAGGTATTATGCAACATGATGCCTTTAGTTGGGTTTGTGATGATGAGAAATTTGTAGTTACAAATCTTAGTAAAAATAGTAAAGGCACGGAGATTAATTTATCTAAATGGGTAGAAAGTCTTAAACCTGAGGATAGGGAATCTTGTGTAAGTGAGCTTTTTAAAGTATTTAAAGATAATAATATAAATGATTTAACTGAAATAAATGCAAAAAATTTCTTAAAGATTATTAAGGGATTTAAAAATATTAAAAAGGCAGAAAGAGATAAACTAATTAAGGTATTTAAAATAGTTGCTTTTGAGAAATAAAAGCAACTATTTTTTTGTTAATTCAATTAAATATGGGGCTTCTTTGTTAGTATCATTATGATATATTTGATGTTTTTTGTTTTTTATGAATTTAATTAATTCTTGATGTTCTTTATTTCCCTCATCATGTTTAGGGTATACTGTTATTAATATTACACCATTATTGTGAATTAGTTCGTAACTATCTTTGATAGCCTTTATTGTACTTGTTACTTTTGTTGTTATTGTTTTATCTCCACCAGGTAAGTATCCTAGATTAAATGTAATTAAGCTTATTTTACCTTGGTATTTAGATAATGTATTTAATAAATTCTCATGAGATTCTTGATAAATTGTTACATTGTCAATATTATTATTTTTGAGAAGTTCTTTGGTATTTTTTATAGCTTTCTCTGAAATATCAAAACCAAAAATGTGACCATTTTTAGCTTTTTGTGCTAGGAATAATGTATCATTACCATTGCCAATTGTTGCATCAATTACTAATGAGTTAGGTTTTATATAATAATCGTAACGTTCTTTGACTCTATTTAAGATACTTTTATTAAATCCTTGATAAGTATTTCTTCTTGCTAATTCTTTATCAATTGAGTTTAAAACATCAAATTTTTTTAATAACCAAGTTGGTTTAATTAAATCTTCTTTTTTAGGATCTCCAGTTATTCGATGTATTACAATATCTTCACGTAATATTTCTATACTATCAGAAACGATATCTACATATTCTTCTTTTGTTAAGATTGGAAATGGTTTTTCCTTGTACATTTTAGCTAGTTTTGTGTTTTTAATTATATGTAACATATGGATTTTTATCCCTTGAATGTCTAGTTTGTTTAAATATTTGATAGTTTCTAACATCATATCTTTTGTTTCGTATGGAAGACCAAATATAACATGTACAACAACATTTATATTACGTTTTCTAAGTTTTTTTACCATATCAGAAAAGCATTCTAAACTGTGATGTCTATTTATTAAATCGATTGTTTTATCATGAATTGATTGAAGCCCTAATTCGATAGTAAGAAAGGTTCTGTTGTTTAAATCTTCTAAATAGTCAAGACAGTCTTCACTGATGGCATCAGGTCTTGTTGCAATAGCTAGCCCGATAACATTGTCAAGTTTTAAGATTGGTTCGTATTTTTGTTTTAAAATATCAGTTTTGGCATATGTATTAGTATTTGCTTGAAAATATCCTATGTAAAGTGTGTCATTCCATTTATTACTTAATTTGTTTTTTTGTTCATAAAATTGGGTTACTAAGTCCTTATTTTTATCACCAGCAAAGTCTCCACTGCCACTTTTAGAACAGTAGATACAACCACCATATCCTACAGTTCCATCTATGTTTGGACACGAAAAGTTACCATTTAGACTTATTTTAGTTACTTTTTTGTTGAACTTTTTTTTGTAAAAGTAATCTAGTGTATAATATCTTTTATTATTGTTAGTATTTATAAATCTATTTATCAATATTATCACCTACTTATTATATGTAAATATATTGTTGCAAGAAGTTCTCTTGGATAAGTTATTGCTAAGTTATTAATAGCAGTAGTGTTGTTTTCAAGTAATAGTTGGTTAAACTTTATAATGATTTTTTTAGAATTTTCAAAATCATTAAATTCTGCTGTTTCTATATTTTCTATATTAACTTGATTTTTGATTTTTTTGAAATTCTTTTTTATAGTTTTATTGAAATTTTTGTAACGATAGATTTTTGTTTCTTCAACGTTTAGACATTTTGCTAAGTACTCAATACTTTCTACAAATAATTTGTTTATATCTTTTTCGATTATTCCAAAGACTCTTTTTTCGCATAAATCTATTATAATTTTGTCGATAATATTATTAGTCTTTTTTTTGTTATTATTTAAAGTTTGTTCGAGTAAGTTGATAAATTCTTGTTTATATTTATTGGTTAATTTTGCTAATTCTTTCTTTTTGAATGTGTAATGAATTCCTTCTAGTTTATTGAAAACTTTTAATGTATCATTGTATCCAAATTTTATGTTTCTTTTAGCTTGTTCTTTATTAAAGTTTAGAAAGTGACCGATATCATTATGTGGTTTTATATATGTAATATGTTTTTGATATTTTTTAGGAACTTCTTGAACTATTCCTGGGGCTTTTAAGTCTATTGCTATTATTTCTTCAGCACCAAGTTCAATTGCCAAGTTAATTGGTATATTGTCAATTAGTCCACCATCTATATATTTTTCTTTGTCTATTTTTTTCATTTTAAAAAATGGGAAGCATGATGCAGATGCAATTACATAGTTTCTTAAATTATCTTTAGTTAAATTTTCTTTTTTTAAAGTACAAGGTTTAAGTTTTGTAGCATTAAAGGTAATTATTCCGAAATCTTTTTTTGAATTGAAAAATTTTCTAGCATTGAAATTTATTTTGGCAAGATTTTCTAAATTTTCAATATTCATACCACCTTGTTTTAGAAAATTGCTTCCAAACATTAATATTAAATCTTTACTATTTTTAATATTATTAAATTTTTCGAGGTCTGCCTTGTCAAAAATAAGTTCAAAGTCCATTTTTTTCCATAGCTTTTTAGCTTTAAAATAATCATTTTGTACAAAAAAAACACCATTTAATGCTCCGACAGATGTACCTGTAACAATATTATATTTTATTTTTAATTTTCTTAAGGCTTTCCATACTCCAATTTGATAAGAACCTTTGGCACCTCCACCACCTAGAACAATCGCTCTTTTCATAACTTTCTCCTTATACATAGTTAATTCATATTATATAATTTTCTGATGGATTTTTCAATATTGATGTAGTATAATAGTAATGAAAGTAGAGAGGAGTTTTTTTATGGATGAATTTCATGACAATGCTACTGATTTAACTGACAGTAACAAAAACAAGAATAATAAGATTGTTTCAATTATGGCTACAATTCTTTCTGTTATTGCTATTGCTCTTATTGGTGGTGGAATATATTTTGCTGGTAATTCAAAATCAGTTTTAATCCAAAGTTTTGGTAAATTATCTAGTAATTTAAAGGAAATGCTAGATACGACAGTTACTGATGAGGTATCTAAAAAAATAGTAACCAGTGATAAACTTGCAGTAAAAGGAAGTCTTACTTTAAACAGTTTATTTGGTAATTATGCTGTTAAGTATAATGTTTTAAATGATAGAGTAAGTAAAAATAGTTTTTTTGATTTAGGACTTTTAATTAGCGATGAAGAAGTACTTGGTGCTAATCTTTTAGTAAATCAGGAAAAAGTATATTTTAAATTGAAGAAATTTATGGATGTTTATTATTTTATGTCTAATGAGTATATAAAATATGAGGAAGTATCCAAAACAGAAGAAATCAATTATAAGAAAATGATTGATATTGTTGTAAAAGATATAAAAGAAAATATTAGTGAAAAAGATATTGTAAGTAGTAAAACTAAAATTATGGTTGATGGTAAAGAATTAAAGGCTACTAAACTTACATATACTTTTACTTATTCAAGATTGTCAAAGATAGTACTTGCAATTTTAGAAGATTTTAAAAGTGATGATATTATAAATGATTTGAGTAAAGTTTCAGGATTAGAAAAGTCAGAAATAGTAAAAAAGATAGATGAGGCAATTACTTCTATTAAGGATAGTGATTCAGATCCAAATGAAAAATTATTTGATTATTCTGTTTATTATAGGGGAATTAATAATGTTGTGAAGTATGAATTAGGCGATGATGAGTTTGTAATGGCCTATGTTCATAATGATAAATTTACAGAGTTTAGTGCTTCTTTTGTTGAAGGGGCATCAGAAGATACTAAGATTATTTTTGCAGTAAATGGTGATAGTAATAAGTATGATTTTAACATTGATTTAGTTACATCTGATAATATTGATAATTTAAATATTAAAGGTGGTTATGAAAAAAATGGTGATAATAGTAATTTTGATGCTACTTTAACTATGAGTGGTTCAAGTATGACATTAGTTGGTGAATCTAAATTATTAGATAAGAGTACTTCTAAATCAGAAACAACAATTAAGGTTTCATTTGGTGGTCAAGAACTATTTAATTTAGTAGCTACTTCTGAGGTGAACTTTGATGATGTTAATATTGATACTAGTGTTATAGAAAGTGCAAAAAATATTGAAGATGTAACACCTGAAGAGTTAGAGGAAATTCAAAATAAATTGTTGAATGATCCAGTAATATCAGCATTTCTTGAGGGTTTTGCAAGCGGATTTGGTTCTGTAAGTGGCCCTGAGATTGATGGATAATTTGTGTTTTAAAAAGTGATACTTTAATAGTATTTCTTTTTTTTTGTTTTTGTGTTATTATTTAAATATAGATGATAAGGGGTGATATCATGGCTATTAGTGAACAATTTAAAAGTATGATAGATATGAATCAAGCTAAAACTCGTTCTGAGTCTGTTTTTCGTGGTGAAAGATATAGGATTAGTATTTTGACTGATCGTTTAGTACGATTTGAATATAATCCATCTGGTGTGTTTTATGATAATCCCAGTCAGTTGGTAATGTTTCGTAATTTTGAAACACCAAAATTTGATGTTAAAGAAGATGCATCTTTTTTGCAGATAAATACACGTTATTTTTCAATTTCTTATGTCAAAGAAAAACCATTTGAGGGAAGTAAAATGGTTCCTTCCAATAATTTGCGTGTTGAGTTGAATAATTCTGATAAGAGTTGGTTTTATAAAAATCCAGAAGTTCGTAATTATAAGGGAGTTTTTGTATCTTTTGATTATGAGAAAGAGGTTGAAAAGTTTTATAATGGACTTTATTCATTAGATGGTTTTGCAACGTTTGATGATACTTATTCAGATATTTTTCAAGAAGATGGTAGTTTAGTAGAAAGACCAGAAAAGTATTTAGATATTTATGTTTTCTTATATGATAAAGATTTTGATCTTGCATTACAAGATTATATGAAATTAACTGGTTATCCGCCACTTATACCACGTTATGCACTTGGTAACTGGTGGTGCCGAGATTTACCTTATACTACTGATGAATTGTTAGAATTAGTAAATAGATTTGAAAGAGAAGATATCCCTTTATCAATTGTTATGCTTGATAAAAAATGGCATATTGATAATTCTACACCAGAAAAAAAGACAGATAGTGGTTTTACTTTTAATAAAAATTTAATACCTGATCCGGAGGAATTTATTGATATTTTGCATGAAAAAAATATAAGGGTTGGACTTGCTGTTAATCCGATTGATGGACTTTTTCCACAAGATATAAATTATAAGAAAGTAGCTAGTAAGTTTGGAGTAGAAGAAGGTAAGATTATTGCCATGGATCCGACTAATAATGCTTTAATTGATTCTTATATTACAGATTTATTACATCCGTTAGAGGATGTTGGTGCTGATTTTTTCTTTAATGATTATAATCCAGTGGGAAAGGGAATAAGACCACTTTGGTATTTAAATCATTTTATTTATACAGATTTTGATAAAAATCAATCTAAGCGTGGAATGATGCTTTCTAGAAATGCTATTATTGCTAGTCATAGATATCCAGTTTCTTATAGTGGAAAGACTGTTATTAGTTGGGAAACATTAAAAAAGTTACCTTTATATAGCCAGATGGCTAGTAATGTTGGTGTTTCATTTTTATCACATGATGTTGGTGGAAATTATGGTGGTATTGAAGAAGAAGAATTATATACTAGATATATCGAACTTTCATGTTTTTTACCAATTTTAAGGTTTCATGCTCCAGCTGGTAGATATTATAGAAAGGAACCTTGGAGATGGAATATAAAAACGTTAAAAACTGCACAGCAATTTCTAAGTTTAAGACACAAGTTGATTCCATATTTATATACTGAAGCTTATAAATATAGTAAAACTGGTATTCCAATTGTTAGACCTTTCTATTATAAATATCCATTTGTTTATGATGATAAAGACTTTAAGAATCAGTATTTTTTTGGCGATAGTTTAATGGTTGCACCAATACTTAGTAGACAAGAGACACTTATTAGTCGTACTGTTCATAGGTTTTTTATTCCAGAAGGAGTCTGGTATAATTTTATAACTGGTAAAAAATTTCCAGGAAATAAAGAATATGTTTCGTTTTATAAATTAGAGGAATTTCCTGTTTTTGCTAGCAGTGGTTCTATTATTCCAATATCTATAAGTAAAGATTTGAATAATATTGCTAATCCAACTGATTTAGAAATACATGTTTTTCCTGGAAGAAGTAACACGTATAATCTTTATGAAGATGATGGTGTTACATCACTTTATGAAGATGGGTATTATTTACTTACACAGATTGATTATAATTATTTGCCAAGTAATTATACTATTATTATTAGGTCGCTTGAAGGAAAGAGTGGGATAGTACCAGATTTTAGAAATTATAAAATTAGATTTAGAAATACAAAAAAGGCTCAACAAGTAATTGCATATTATAATGATGGTATGATTAAAACAGTTAGTTATGTGGATGGAAATGATTTTATTGTTGAATTATCAGGTGTACCTACTGTTGGACAAGTAACAGTAAATTGTAAAGGTAAGGATATTGAAATTGATGCTGTTAGATTAATAAATGATGATATAGATAGTATTTTATTGGATTTACAAATTAATACAGTTCTAAAGGAAAAAATATCTGCTATAATGTTTAGCGATTTACCTCTAAAAAGAAAAAGAATTGAGATACGTAAGTTAAAGAGTTTAGGTTTATCTAGTAAGTATGTTAGATTATTTTTAAGATTATTAGAATACATAGGACAAATATAAAAGGTAGGGAAGAATAATGAAAAAGAAGAAAAGTATGATAATAGTTTTAACATTAGTAGCATTGTTATTAGTGTTAGGGACAAGTTACGCTTTATGGCAAATTGTTTTAAAACAAACAGGAACAAATGTAATTACAACGGGATGTTTTCAACTTAGCTTAGTAGATGAAAGTAGTGCAATAACACTTAATGAAGCATTTCCAATAACAGATGAAGAAGGACATAAATTGGATTCTTATAACTTTACAGTTACTAATACATGTAGTACAAAAGCAAATTATATAATTAATTTAGAAACACTTAGCAATAGTGATAAAAATATGCCAGAAAAATTTTTGAAAACTAGTTTAATATCAGATAGTGAAGAAATTTTCTTGAATGATTTAATAACTAGATTTGAGAATCTTGAAAAAGGAATAGAAGAGTCGTCCAAAGCTTTTAAGTTATATGAAGGATCATTAGATGGTAATTCTAGTAAAACATTTGATCTTAGACTTTGGTTAGATGAGAATACTCCTCTTAGAGATGAGGTAATGAATGCAACATATGAAGGAAAAATAGTTGTAATTGCTAGTTTAGATGAGCCATTAAATATGAATAATATGATGATATCTAGATTTAATTTATTAGAAGATGGTGAACTTGATTATGAAAATGATAATTTTGAATTTTTTAAAGATTCACATCAAATAATATTTGAAGAGAAGATTAATCCAATTGAGGGAGTAGAAGCAGTTGATCTTAGTAAAAATGAAACAGGTTCAGTAGTTGCTTATGTTGATAGAAGTAATCCTGATAATATAGTGACACACATTCAGGCTAATGGAACTATTTTGTTTCCAGAGAATTGTTATAATTTTTTGGGAACTTTTGACAATTTAACAGCTATTATAGGTTTAGAAAAGATTAATACTTCTTATGTTACTGATATGATGCAAATGTTTACAGGACTTAAAAATATAACTAGTCTTAATTTAAGTGGATGGGATGTATCTAATGTAACTAATATGGAAAATATGTTTTCTGATACAGCTATGATTAATAATTTAGATTTAAGTAATTGGAAGTTTTCAACTAATACTGTATTTGATGGAATATGGCATTATATTAATTCTTTACATGGAATA
Organism: uncultured Bacilli bacterium; assembly: GCA_949746915.1. Taxonomy (GTDB): domain Bacteria; phylum Bacillota_I; class Bacilli_A; order RF39; family UBA660; genus CATKEA01. The sequence goes on along the minus strand of CATKEA010000105.1, from coordinate 2,125 downwards.
GAAACTTTAAATTTAAGTGGATGGGATGTACATAATATTGATGTGAAAGATTTATTAATTAATTTATTAGGGAACAATTTTAATGGAAATTTAAATCTTAGTAATTGGTATGTAAATCCAGAAATAATATCTGATATTTGGAATGACATTATTAGTCATGAAACTATAAAAGATTTAGATTTAAGCAATTGGAGTTTTTCTACTAAGTTTGAAAATGCTTCTTCAGTAATACCAATTCATAGAGTTAATAATTTAAACTTAAGTAATTGGGATATTTCAATGATTACAGATACTAGTAATTTTTTTGCAACACTTGATGAGTATGATGATTTAAGCGATTTTCCTTTTTTAGAAAGTTTAGATTTAAGTGGTTGGGATACTTCTTATGTAACGAATATGAGTGAAATGTTTAGATATTTACCAGAATTGACGACTTTAAATATAAGTAGTTTTGATACTACAAAGGTAAAAGATATGAGTTATATGTTTAGTAGATGCGGTTCTTTAACAAATATTACTTACGGACCTAAGTTTATTTATGATGCTAGTAAAAATATTGAGGGTATGTTTGATAGTAGTCCAGCTAATAAACCAACAGATAGCTCATGGAATGGTATTTTTTAATAAAATATAGTCCAAAAATTTAAAAATAATAGTTGTTTTAATAATTTAATTGTGTTATCATTTAATTATAAGTTTTTCGAAAAGAGTATTAGTAAAATTGGATTATAAAGAGACTTAGTGGTTGGTGAAAACTAAGAATGTAATTTTATGAACTTACTTTTCATTTAAGGGAAAACACGTTTTACCGCGTTAAGGTAATAGAGTATACGCGTATATTGATACGAATTAAGGTGGTACCGCGGAATTTATTTCGTCCTTATTATTAATAAGGGCGTTTTTTATTTTTTGGAGGCAGTAATGGAGAAGTTTTTTAATAATATTATTCTGTTTCTTGTGACTTATTTAATTGTTTATATTATTTATTATGTGTTTTCAATTAGAAAAGCTAGAAAGAATAAGAATAAATTGCCAGTTGAAGTACAGTATCTTATAATTAAGTATAAGATAGATATTGATAAAATCACTTATAAAAGTTTAATGCGTTTTATTGCTTTAATTGGTTCATTTGATATTGCTGTTATAGTTACAGTAGTTCTTAATCTTAATGGATATATATTGCCTTTTATAGTTGGATTTATTTTAGCTTTACCATTAATATTTATTTCATTTAAGATAATAGGAACATATTATAAAAGAAAGGGAATGATTAAGTTATGAGAAGCACAAAGGAAATAGAGGAAAGATGGCAAAAATATTGGGAAGATAATCATACTTTTGAAGCTGTAGAAGATGAAAAGAAAAAGAAGTTTTACTATTTAGTAGAATTTCCTTATCCATCTGGTGCAGGTCTTCATGTTGGACATGTCAGAAGTTATACTGCTCTTGATGTTATGGCTAGGAAGAAAAGACTTTGTGGGTATAATGTTTTGTTTCCAATGGGATGGGATGCCTTTGGAGCTCCAGCTGAACAGTATGCTATAAAGAATCATGTTCATCCAAAAGAGGCAGTTAAAAGAAATATAGAGACATTTAAAAATCAAATAAAAAAATTAGGAATATCTTTTGATTGGTCTAGAGAATTTAGTACTACTGATCCAGAGTATTATAAGTGGACACAATGGCAATTTTTAAAGTTCTTTGAGCATGGTATGGCGTATAAAGCTAAAAAGAATATTAATTGGTGCCCAAAATGTAAAACTGGTCTTTCTAATGAAGATTCATCTGGTGGTGTTTGTGAAAGATGTGGTTCTAGTGTTGTTCAAAAAGAAAAAGAGCAGTGGATGCTTAAAATGAGTGACTATTCTGAGAGTTTACTTGAAGGACTTGATGATACTGAGTTTCAAGATAGAATTAAAACAGCACAAATTAATTGGATAGGTAAATCAATTGGAGCTGAGGTTAAATTTAAATTAAAGGAAGTAGATGAAGAGTTAATTGTATATACGACTCGTGCTGATACTTTATTTGGTGTTACTTTTATGGTTATTGCACCAGAACATCCGTATATTGACTTATATAGTGGTCTTATTAAAAATATGAATGAGATAATTGATTATCGTGA
>CATKEA010000104.1 GCA_949746915.1 uncultured Bacilli bacterium | reverse complement strand
ATTTATTAATATATTAATAATATTTATGTATATTACTTTAACAAAAAAACGATTAGGATTTTCTAATCATTTTTATTTATCATTCTATAAGTTTATTATTTTGCCACACTTTTGATATCTTGCAATTCAAATCGATATTGTTGTTCTACATCTGGATATTTTTCATGATCCACTTCACTTAAAAACATGTTCATTGGTCTAATCCATAAACTTCCATCTCCATATAGTCTTCTATATACTACAAATTTCTCTTTTGTTTCTGAATGACTGGCGATATCAATAACTAAATAATAATCTCCTTTAAAGTGTTTATAAATACCATTTATTTTTACTTCTCTCATTTTCATTATATTCCTTTCATCAATTATATTTTATCATAGCTAAATGTTATAAAAATATAAAAAATGTAGAACACTTCACTTTTTGTGTCTACACTTATTATATTAGTTAATCAACTTTTCTATTGTTTTGTTCCACATTTATTACAGAATGTAGCTGTTTTACTTAGTTCATTACCACAATTTGGACAAGTCTTAGTATTTGATACTTCTTGAACATTTACAGATGATACATTTTTATTTGTATTAATATTGATTTTATCTGCTACAAAATTTCCAAAAAGATTGCTATATTCTTCAATTTTACTGAATGCTTTTGGTAAATTTCTAGATGAAATAATTGCTACTACAAAGGCAAATTTAGTTATAATAACAATTAAATCAATACCTTTATCTAATACTTTAAATACTATTTCAAGTGGATTTAACACATAACTATTAATCCAAGTTGGCATAATCCATTCATTATTGAATGAATTTAATATTTTAAATATTCCTTCAACAACATCTTCAAATACACTATATCCTGTATAGATAATATTCCATAATGCTAAAAATAAAGTGATACTAGCTAATAATACAACAACTTTTTTTAAAATATCCATTACCTTCTCATCATCATGTGCTACTACTAATGCAAAACCTGATGCTAATAATAAATATTGCCATCCTGCAAATAAACCTACTAATATTAATATAGCAAGTATTTTAGAATCTACTTTTATTTTACCCATATTACTTCCTCCTTATTTTAATTATATCATTTAAGGAAAAGAAAAAAAACTACTATTCAGCAGTTTTTTCATCAAATCCATATTTTTTATTGAATTTATCTACACGACCAGTTTTTGAAGCTCTATTTTGTTTTCCTGTATAAAATGGATGACATTTAGAACAAACTTCAACATCGATTTCATCTTTTGTTGACATCGTAGTAAAAGTTTCTCCACAAGCACATACAACTTTGCATTCTTTATATTCTGGATGGATTCCTTTTTTCATTTTTCATTCCTCCCACTCATATTTTTGCTTTTTTGTTTTCGCCATGATAGTTTTTAATACCATAGTAATTCATTCGCTAACCTATTATAACAAGGAAGTGAGAATATTTCAATAATTTTCTAGTCTTTTTTATAGATTTTCCCTTATTTTATTAAAAATTGCTTCATAACCTTTAGCATTTGGGTGAATATTCATGGGATTTGGTAAAAAATCACCATGATTTTTGAATGTTTCATACATACTTATGTATTCCATGTTATTTTCTTTTGCTATTTTAGTATACTCATCATCTATATATGCAAATAATTCATCCATTTCTTTTTTATTAGTATTAAATAAGAATGGAATTGGGTTATAGTAACCTACTACTATAACTTTGTTTTTAGCATATTTTCTTACTTCTTTTAGTACTTCATTAATATTTGGAACAATTTTTTTAATAGTATCTTTATATGGTGTAATGTCATTAAATGATAAATTATTTATATCGATATTATTTAAAAAGTCATTTGCTCCAATAGAAATAGTTACTAATGTTGACTCTCTAAGTGCATTTCTAATGTTATATTCATTTTTTCCACTAGTTACTTTTTTATTAATTGATAAGTCTTCTAGAATATCATTAGTTTTATAACCACTAACAGAGAAATCAACATATGTTTTTAACTTTTTTTTCTTATTTAAATAATCTTTTAAATGATCAGTATAGCCATATCCATCATCGCCATATGAATTTATTCCTCTAGCTACTGAATCTCCAAGTGCTACATAATATTCTTTTTTTGCCCTGCAGCAATTATAGATAATAATAACACTTAAAATGATAAATGCTATTGCTATTGTTTTTTTAAATCTCATAATTCCTCCTAGTATATGAAAAAAATAGAGTAATCTCTATTTTAGTTTATTTCTTTAAGTTTAATTTTAGCACCTATACTGGTCAATTTTTCTACAATATTTTCATATCCTCTTAAAACATGTTCAACATTGGAAATTGTTGTTGTACCATTTGCTACTAATCCTGCTAATACTAAGCAAGCTCCTGCTCTTAAATCAGTTGCAACAACATCTGTTCCTTCTAATGGTGTTTTTCCCTTTATAATTATTTTTCGACCATTATTTTCAATATTAGCTTTCATCTTATTTAAATATGGCACATTTTGAAAACGATTTTCATATATTGTTTCTTCTAGAATACTTGTTCCTTCACATTGTGTCAATAATACTGTTACTGGTTGTTGCAAATCAGTTGCAAATCCTGGATAACCTTGGGTTTTAATATTTACTGGAACTGAATGTTCTACCTTTGACACAATTACATAGTCTTGACCTACTTCAATTGGTATTTTCATCTCTTTTAGTTTTAAAATAAGCATTTCTACATGTTCAGGAATAATATTATCAATCTTTAAATTTTTCCCCATCAAAGCGCCTGCAATGATATATGTACCAGTTTCTATTCTATCTGGTATTACTTCTGTATAGCAACCGTGTAATGTATCTACTCCTTTGATTCTGATTTCACTAGTTCCTGCTCCAGTAATTTTAGCTCCCATACTATTTAAAAATGTTGCAACATTAACTATTTCTGGTTCTTTGGCAGCATTTTCTATAATTGTTTCTCCTTTAGCTTTTACTGCAACCAACATAGTATTAATTGTTGCTCCAACACTTGGCATATCTAAATAAACATGAGCTCCTGTTAATTCTTTGGCATCAATTATATAACGATTATCTTCTTCTATTATGTCAGCTCCCAAGGCCCTAAAGCCTTTTAAAGTTTGATCAATCGGTCTTGCTCCAATTGAACATCCTCCTGGAAAATACATTTCAACATGATTATATTTACCTAATAGAGCTCCCATAAAATAGTATGATGCTCTTAATTTTCTGGAAATATTTTCTGGAATTTCCTTATTGTTTATTGTATTTGGATTTATAACAATACTTTCACTAGCTCTTTTTACCTGAGCACCTAGATATTCTAGTGTTTCTGTTAAAACATCTGTATCTGTTATTTCTGGGACATTGCAAATTGTTACTTCATCATCTGCTAAAATTGCAGCTGGTATTAGTGCCACTGATGAGTTCTTGGCACCACTTATTCTTATTGTACCTGTTAAAGAATGACCACCATTTATTTCTAATACTTTCATACTTACCTCCGGTTTATCTATTATATTGTATTAAAACATCTAGTTTAGGTGCCTATTTTGTTTTAAATTCCTGCACCTTCAAGTTAATAGTTTCTTTTATATTTTTTTCTCCGCTAGCAATTACTTTACGTGGATCATAGGTGTTTATATTCTCTTTAATATACTGTTTTACTCCATCATGCCAAGCTATTTGCAATTCTGTATTTATGTTAATCTTACTTATTCCACATTCGATAGCTTTTTCGATTTGGCTAGCTGGTATTCCTGTTCCTCCATGTAACACAAGAGGTATTTCTAATGCATCGTTAATTTGTTTCATTGTTTCAAAATCAAGATTTGGTTCACCTTTATATAGTCCATGAACACTTCCTAAGGCTGGTGCTAAGGAGTCTATATTGGTCTCTTTTACCAAATATTCACATTCATCTAATCGAGCATTGAAATTACTTCCAGTTATACCATCTTCACTTCCACCAATATGACCAATTTCTGCTTCTACTGTTACCCCTCTTTGATGAGCATATTCTACAACTTCTTTAGTTATAGCAATATTTTCTTCAAGACTGTGTTTTGAAGCATCAATCATAACAGAAGTAAATCCTGCATCAATAGCCTTTTTACATGTTTCGAATGAACTACCATGATCAACATGAAGACAAACATCTATGGATATATTTAAGTCCTCTATTAGGGCTTGTACCATTTTAGCAACAACATTCCATCCGCCCATGTATTTGGCTGCACCTTCACTGACACCTAAGATTACAGGTTTCTCGAGTTTATCCATTTCTTCTAAGATGTATTTTGTCCACTCTAAATTATTAATATTAAAATGTGGAACAGCATAATGCAATTTCTTAGCATTTAAAAGCATTTCTTTACTGTTTACTAGCATTATTATCACCCACTTTAATTATAGTATATTTTTGTCTAATTTAAAATCTTTTTGACATAATAAAAAGAAACTATTGTCAAGTTTCTTTAAATTTTAGAAAAATAAATACTCTAAACTCATGATAAAAAGTAATATACTTCCAATTAGTGTTGTTATATTACCAAATTTGGTAGCAAGTTTTGTTCCTAGATTTAGTCCTAAATATGTAAATAAGAAACTTATAATTGCAAAAATTAAGCCTTGCAAATGAATATTTTCAATTAATCCAGATAAACCAAGACCAACTGAGAAACTATCAATACTTACTGTAAAAGCAAACAATATTAGTGATAATGGTCCTTTTAATGCACTTACTTCCTCATTTTTGAATAGAGAAAAAAACATCTGTAGGGCTATAAATAAAAATATTATACCAACTAGAATATCTGGCTTAATTTTTATAACATTTAAAATTAGTTTTCCTATCTTAAAACCAATCTGAGGCATAAAAAAGTGAAATATACCTACTGAAATACTAAGTTGTCTAATTACTTTTTTTTCTAGGTTCAATGTTCCATAGATCATTGCTAATGAAAAGGCATCCATACTTAAGCTTACTCCTATAATTATCGACATAGCCACTGACATAAAAAGACCTCCTATAAAAAATATATTATAGAAAGTCTCAGTTAGAAGTATTTTTAAAATTTATTTAAAATTTCTTTAATATACAACTTATATTCAACATCACTTTTTTGATCCATCTCTAAATCACATAATGGTGGATATAAAACGCACCACCAGTTTTTCCCCTGTCCTTTTCCTAAAGTTATTACTAATGATTGATAGTTGCCTTCTTGATAAGTTACTCCCTTATAGTTTTTTTCTGGGAAATAATTATAACCCAGATTTATTTCATATGACATACTACTGTTATTTGATTTAAGAGTATTGTCTATAACTCTTTCAAATTTATCCATTTTTTTATTTACGACACCTATTGTTTCTGTTAAATTAGCAGTTGATATATCAGTTATTAGATCTTGGAGATTTTCGGTTATTTCCATCTTTAAAGCTTGATCTTCCTCACTATCACTATTAGCTATTACTCTAAATCTTAAAGACTCCTCTGGAATTAATACATTTTGTTCTTTAGTGTCAATTAGTACAATTATTAATAAAAATGGAATTAGGAATATTAGTTTTTTCATTATAAAACCATCCTTTCTATTACAATAGTGGATGGTTATATTTGTTTTTATTCATTGTTTTTTATGACAAAAATCATTCTATCTCGACCTTGCATATCTTTTTTGGCAATTACAATATGATTATCATCTAATGATTCATTAATTATTTTTATGACATCATCTTTTTGGGTCATTCCAATTTCTAATGCTATTAGATATTGTTCTTCTAGATTGTTTTTTATATTTTTGAAGATTTTTCTATAGCAATCTAAACCATCTTCTCCAGCATATAGTGCTAAATGTGGCTCATTATTTTTTACAATTTCTTCTATTTCTTCTGTTGTTTTAATATATGGAGGATTAGATATGATACAATTAAATTTTTGATCTATGCCATCTAGAAAATCATTATTAATAAACTTGGCTTTTATTTTTAAATCTTTACTATTTTTTTTAGCGATTTTCAACGCATCTTCACTTATATCAACAAGTGTAACATTACTATGTGGTAACTTAGATTTTAGTGTTAAACCAATTACTCCACTTCCACATCCTAAGTCAATAATATTTAAATTTTTATCTTTGAAATTTTCTTCTAATAATTGTAATGTATTTTCTACCAACTCTTCTGTTTCAAAACGTGGGATTAGGACATTTTCGTTGATATAAAATCGTTTTCCATAAAAATTAACATTTTCCATAATATATTGAATTGGTTTATTTTCATGTAGCATTTCTACTCTTCTTTTATAAGTTTTTTCAATATTTTTGTCTACTTCTTCGTTTAAATGGTTAATCAAATCTAATTGATTTATTCCAAGTAAATCTGCAAGCATTATTTTGGCATGAATAGAATGAATGTTTTCTTTTCCAAAAACAACTAATTCCTCAACAGTCATTATTCTTCTCCAGCTAATTTTCGCTTTTGATCTTCTGTAATTAGGGCTTCAATCACTTCATCGATAGCACCATTCATTATTCTATCTAAATTATTACTTGAGTATCCTATTCGATGGTCTGTTACTCTATTTTGTGGATAATTATAGGTTCTTATCTTCTCTGCACGATCTCCTGTACCTATTTTATTTCTTCTTTCTGTTCCTAGAGCTTCTTCTTGTTTTTGTAACTCAGCTTCATAAAGACGAGCTTTTAAAACTTTCATAGCTTGTTCTTTGTTTTGAATTTGACTTCTTTCATTTTGACAAGTTACAACTGTATTTGTTGGCAAATGTGTTATACGTACAGCTGAATCAGTTGTATTTACTCCTTGTCCTCCACATCCACTTGAACGATATATATCAATTCTCAAGTCTGATGGGTTTATTTCAATATTAACATCTTCTGCTTCTGGCATAACTAAAACAGTTGCTGTTGATGTTTGAATTCTTCCTTGAGATTCTGTTTCTGGTACACGTTGAACACGATGGGAACCACTTTCATATTTTAGTTTTGAATAAACATTTTTCCCTTTTACCATGAACTCAATTTGAGAAAATCCTCCAGCTTCACCATCAATACTATTTAATATTTCTGTTTTAAATCCTTGTTTTTCAGCATAACGAGAATACATACGATATAAATCTCCAGCAAATATATTTGCTTCATCTCCACCTGCTGCTCCTCTTATTTCAACAATAACGTTTTTTCCATCATTTGGATCTTTAGGAATTAATAATACTTCTAATTCTTGTTCTAATTTTACTTTTTCTGCTTCTAAAGATTGTAATTCCTCTTTAGCAAATTCCATAAGTTCTGGATCTTTACTCATCTCTTTTGCAGATAGAATGTCTTCTAAAATACTTTTATATTTTCTATAACAAATAACAGTATCTTCTAGTTCACTGCTTTCTTTTGAAAGCTCTCGTGTTTTATTTATGTCGCTTAAAACTTCTGGTCTAGTTAGTTCTTCTGTTAATTCATTATATCTATTTTCTATAGCGTCAAGCCTTTCGGTCATTGATATCACCCTTTCCAATTCGTACCTATTATAACATAATTTTTAGGAAGTATAAACAAAAACTAGAATTATTGTTCTAACTCTAGTTCGTCTTCATCAAGTACTACTAAATCTTTTAAATCATCATCAGAATCGCTAAGATCTTCATCATCATCTTGTGAATCAAAATCATCAGTTTCTATAGAAACTTCTTCTTTTTCTATTTCAATTTCTTCTTCTTCATCATCTTCTTCGATAACTTTAATGATTTTATCAGAAGTATAGCGACTTCTTAAATCCCAAGTACCATCTTCTAAAAGAATAAATCTTTTATCAGTTGTTAATGAAGTATAGTAGTCTCCTATTTTTTTATCAAATGTATCTTCAGGCAATTCTAAAAGTTCAATTATTTTTTTAAATAATTTAGCTGTATTTTGTTTACCTTTTTCTTCTAATAATATATTAGTAATATCTTTATTCGACAGTAATTCTAGTTCATCTTTTTTTAGTTTTTTTATACTCATAATAATCCTCCTCGGTAAAGCATTATATGCAAATTTATTTATCTTGTTTCATTACTTTAAATTACCATTTAAACTTATATCATGTATTATTGATAATTGCAATATTTTTTATACTTTTTTTATTACATTTTATTTGGAATTTCAATTGCTAATGTTTCTAAAAGTAATGTATTTATATCATATACTATGCTTGTTAAAGCTATCCATGATATTCTTTTTGCTGGATTTTCTTCTGTTAATACTCTATTTTCGGCATAAAATTTATTATAAGAACTTGTTAGTTTATATAAATATTCTGCTATGTCATTTAATGATTTGTCCTGATATGCAGAAGTTAGCACATTTGATAAGTTTAAAATGTTTTTAATAACATCTCTAGTATTTTTATCTATTTCTAAAAATGTAATATTTTTATCTGTAACTTTTTGCAAAAGAGACTTCATTCTAATTGTTGAATATAGTAAATAAGGTCCTGTTTTGCCTTCTAAATCTGCAAATTTACTTACATCAAAAATATAGTCTTTAGCTCTAAAGGGGAGAAAATCGGCATATTTAAGTGCTGCTATGGCAACAGTTGTTGCTACTTCTTCTTTTTCTTCTTCTTTTACTGTTTCAGGATTAATTCTTTTTAATGTTTCTTCTTTTACTAAATCTATTAATGACTTTAAGGTCATTACTCCTCCATCTCTAGTCTTAAAAGGTTTGCCATCTTGACCATTCATAGTACCAAAGCCGATAAAAGTTAATTTTACGTTATTATCAATTAAGTTAGCTTTTCTTGCTGCACGGAAAACTTGTTCAAAATGTAGTTCTTGCCTTCCATCTACACAATACCATATTTCATCTGGTGAAAACAGTTTCTTTCTTTCTAGAATTGTAGCTAAATCAGTTGTTTCATAGGAAATAGAACCATTTGACTTTATAAATAGCAATGGTGGCATCGGTGAGTTGTCTTCTTCTTTTTTGACATCTATAATCAGCGCATTATTACTTTCTTCTAGAACATTTTCTTTTTCGAAGATATCTTTTAATTCATCAAAGTAGTTTGCTGCATCACTTTCACCTTTCCAAAGATCAAAATAAACATTTAATCTTTCATATACTTGTTTTATTTCCTCTTTTGAAATAGATACTACTTTTTCCCATAAATCATAATAACCACGTTCATGATTTTGAAGTTTTACAGTTATTTCTCTTGCCTCTTCTAAATATTGTTCATCTTCTTTGGATTTTGTTGATGCTAGTGGATATATTTTTTCTAAATCTTCATTAGTTATTGGAAGTTTTATTTCACTATAGTCTCCACAATAGTTAGGATCAAAATATGGTAAATCGGGATACATTTTCTTTATTTCTAGTATCACTAATCCAAGTGGTCGCCCATAATCACCAAGATGGGCATCTCCTAGAACTTCTTGCCCTAAAAGTCTAGCTAATCTTTTTAAAGCTTCTCCAATATTAGCACTTCGTAGATGGCCAACATGTAAAGCTTTTGCTACATTTGCACCACCATAATCTAAAATAATTTTTTTCTTGTCTTGTTTATCAATATTTAGTTCAACGTTATTTAAAATTTTATTTAGTTCTTCTAATAAAAATGAATCACTTAATGTGATATTTATGAATCCAGGACCAGCAATATTAATATTTGTAAATGAATTATCCAAGTTTAGATTATTAACAATATCTGTAGCTACTTCTCTTGGATTTTTACCTATTTTTTTACCAATTGCCATCGCTTCATTTATTTGATATTCACCAAATTCAGGTCGTGAAGAATTACATAATTTTACAGTTTCAACGTCATATCCTGCTGATTTTATTATATTGGTGATTTTTATTTCTAAAGATTTTATTATACTCATTTTATATCTCCTCGTATTTTATTTCATAAGCGCACTCTTCATTTGCATCAATTACTTGGTACTTTATATAAATATATCTATCATCCCTTAAAATTTTAGTTGTTGTTATTGAAACGTACAATGTTTGTTCAATTCCTTTAACTGTTACATTGTTTTTAGTTGTTTCCTGCTCTTTAAAATGATAAGTCATTTCGATATTTTCATTTTCTCTGTATAATGTCAAGTTATTAAAATCAAATTTTACGAAAGTTTTGTCATCATCTGTTTCATAATAAGTTATTATATTATTTTCTTTGTCAAATGTTCCAGTTGTTTGATTGATAATATCATTCCCTGGAGTGTGTAATATTGCTAATACTTCTGCATCCTTCATAAGCCACCTCATTAATGTAATAAAATTCTACCACAGATTATAACACAAGTTTTTATTTTTTTATAGTTATTTTTATTTTTT
>CATKEA010000103.1 GCA_949746915.1 uncultured Bacilli bacterium | reverse complement strand
TAAATTTAAATACTACTAGAAGCAAGTACTAATTGCTTCTTTTTTATACTAAAAATTGTTTAACAAAGAAAAAAGAATTTGATATAATTATAATGGTTTATGTTATAATACTATTTATATTTATTTAGGAGGCAACCAAAATGGAGAAATTAACAAAAGAAGAAGTAATGCATGTATCTGATCTTGCAAGAATTTATGTAAGTGAAGAAGAAATAGAAAATTATCAAGTTGAACTAAAACAATTACTTGATGATGTTGAAAAAATAAAAGATGTCAAAGGCTATGATGATGAGATTTTAATAGCACCAACAGAACATACTGTAACACCAAGAGAAGATATTGAAAAAGATACTGTTGACTTTAACGATTTGAAAGTAAATATACCAAATACTTTTGGAAATTTTGTGGAAGTACCGGTGATGATAAATGAGTAAATATTTAGATTTAAGTATTAAAGAGATAAATAATTTATTAAAAAATAAAACAATCAAGCCTTTAGATTTAGTTGAAGAAGCTTTTGAAAGAATTGAAAATAATATTGATTTAAATTGTTTTATAACTTTAGATAAAGAAAATGCTATTCGTAAAGCTCAAGAATTAGAAAATAAAAAGGTAGATAATCTTCTTTTTGGTATTCCTATTGCTATAAAAGATAATATAATGACTGAATCCCTTAGAACAACTTGTGCCTCAAAAATGTTAGAAAACTTTATTCCTACATATGATGCAACAGTCATAAAAAAAATCAAAGCTAAAAATATGATTATCATAGGTAAAACGAATATGGATGAATTTGCCATGGGATCAACTAGCCAAACAAGTTACTTTAAATCTCCCCACAATCCATGGAATAGAAATATGATAGCAGGAGGATCTTCTGGTGGATCTGCTTCTTGTGTATCAGCAAGACTTGTACCATTTGCTCTTGGTAGTGATACTGGTGGATCAATAAGACAACCAGCTTCATATTGTGGAATTGTTGGGATGAAGCCAACCTATGGAAGAATATCTAGATATGGATTAGTAGCATTCGCTTCAAGTCTTGATCAAATTGGACCAATGACAACTAATGTATATGATAATGCTCTATTACTTAATATCTTAGTAGGAAGCGATGAACATGATTTAACTTCATCTGAAAAAGAAGAAGAAGATTTTACTAGATTTATTGGTGAAGATATAAAAGGTATGAAAATTGCTGTACCAAATTACTTTTTAAGTGACATAATTGATAAAGAAACTAAAGAAAATGTCGAACAAACAATAGAAATTTTGAAAAATAATGGTGCAATAGTAGAATATGTAGATATAAAATATCTAGATAATGCAGTAACACTATATCAAATAATTGCTATGGGAGAAGCTAGTAGTAATCTAGCTAGATTTGATGGTATTAGATATGGATATAGCTATGAAAAACCAGAGAATTTAGAAGATTTGTATCGCAAAAGTCGTGCTATAGGATTTGGTAAAGAAGTAAAAAGAAGAATTATGGTTGGTAGTTATCTTCTAAGTGGAGAAAATGCTACTGTTTATTACAATAAAGCTTTATCAATAAGAGATGATATGAGAAAAAGTTTTAAGGAAACTTTCAAAAATTATGATCTTATAATTGGACCAACAACAACAACTACAGCTTATAAACTAGGAGAGGGATTAGATGATCCACGTCAAACTTTCATGGACGATGTTTTAGTTATACCAGTAAATATGGCAGGATTACCAGGACTTAATGTTCCAATTGGATTTTCTAAAAATAATCTTCCAATTGGTTTACATATTATAGGTAATAGTTTTGAAGAAGCTCAAATATATAAATTAGCAGCATTTATTGAAAATGAATTAAACTTAAATTTAAATCCAACTGGAGGTAGAGAATAATGTCAGATTATAAAAAAACAATTGGAATTGAAGTTCATTGTGAATTAAAAACTAATACAAAAATGTTTTCTACTTCGACAAATGGTTATCAAATGGTAGCAAACAAAAATATTTGTGCTATTGATCTAGCCTATCCAGGAACTCTTCCTATAGTTAATAAATATGCTGTTGAATTAGCATTAAAAGCAGCTTTATTACTTAATTGTAAAATTAATAAAACTATGCACTTCGATCGTAAAAACTATTTCTATCCTGATTTACCAAAAGGATACCAAATAACTCAAGCTAGGACACCAATTGGAGTAGATGGCTATGTTGAAATTGAAGTGAATGGTATCAAAAAACAAATTGGAATTCATGATATCCATATCGAAGAAGATACAGCCAAAAGTATTCATAAAGATGATAAAAGCTACTTAGACTTTAATAGAGCAGGTGTTCCTTTAATAGAAATAGTAACAAAGCCAGATATGACTTCAAGTGAAGAGGCTATGGCTTATTTAGAAAAATTAAAAGAAATATTATTTTACGCCAACGTTTCAGATTGTAAAATGGAAGAAGGAAGTATGCGCTGTGATGTTAATGTTTCAATTAGTAAAGATGATAATCTTGGTATTAGAACCGAAACTAAAAATATTGGTTCAATAAGTAGTGTTGGGCTAGCCATAAATGTTGAAGCCAAACGTCAAGAAGAAGTGCTAGAATCTGGTGGAATAATTAAAGAAGAAACTAGAAGGTTTGATGAAAAGGCGGAAAAAACTATTTTAATGCGTGTTAAAGAATCTGGAAATGATTATAGATATTTTCCAGAAGCTGATATTCCATATTTAGTTTTAACTGATGAATTTATTGAAGATACAAAAGCGACTATTCCAGTTATGCCAGATACTAGAAGAAAAATCTATAGAGAAAACAATATTTCAGATATTAATATTGAGAAAATTATCCAAGATAAAGCGATTAGTGATTATCTTCTAAACTTCAACAACATCAATTTAAAAATTGCTAGTAACCTACTTTTAGGAGATATTAGAGCATACTTAAATAAAACAGGAAAAACAATCGAAGAAACAACACTAACTATTGAAAAATTTAAAACAGTAGTAAATAAATTAGATAGTGGTGAAATACCTAATAAAGTATTTAAAGATATTTTAGTAGATTTATTAGAAACTAATAAATCATTTGAAGAAATCATCAAAGATAATAATATTGAAACAATTAGTGATACATCTTCATTATTAGAAGTTGTTACAACTGTTTTAGATAATAATGAGGCTAATATCATAGAATATAAAAATGGCCATGATAGAGTTCTAAAATTTTTAATGGGACAAATAATGAAAGAAACAAAAGGTAGTGCCAATCCAGCTCTAGTAAATAAAATTCTATTAGAAGAAATTGAAAAAAGATAAACTTTCTTTGCGTTATTAATGAACTTATTGTATAATTAAATTACAATAAAAAGGAGTGGAAAAAATGAATTTCTTGAAGAAAAATAAATTTACAGTAACAGCTTTAGTTCTATTTTTAATACTATTTGTTGTTATTGTTCAAGCGAAGAATCTATTCTTTCCAAATGAGGGAAAAGCATTATATGGTTCTCGCCTAGATGGAAAAGTAAATATTGATAGTGAGATTTATAAAAAAATAAAAGAAGATTTAGCTAGTAACGAAAAAGTATCTAAGTCTACTGTTACTGAAAAAGGGCGTCAGATAAAAGTTATGATAACTTTAAATACTGATGTTAGTGTAGCTGATGGAAAAGCTATTGGAGAAAAAGTGTCTACTTACTTCAATGAAAGTCAGCTTGGTTATTATGACTTTGAAGTTTTTCTTTTTAAAGAATCAGAAGCAGAAAATAACTTTCCTATGATAGGTTATAAACAACATAATTCTAAATGGTCTTGGACAAAAGAAAGAGAAAAAACAGAAACTAAAGATAGCGATGGTGACAAATAATGAAAAAGAAAATGTATATTATAGCTCCAATTGCTATTGCTGTTTTGGTATTTGTAGGAGTTCTTTTATTATTAAATTATCAAGATGATACAACTAACTTAACAGTACTTGAAAAAAAATGGATTGAATCAAATAAAGATAAAAAAGTAGATTTGGAAGTTATAAATAACATCCCAGTTTTAGCAAGTAATGGTAGTGGAGTAATATTTGATTTTATTGAATCATTTGAAAGTGATACGAAATTAGAATTTAACAAAATGCCATATTTAAAAGAAAATAAACCATCTACTAATTCGCTTAGAATAAGAACATTAAATAATGATGTAACTTTAAGTGATAAAGATTTACTAATAACAGAAGATGGCTACTTAGCATTGTCAAAAGATAAAGTTAGATATGATGATATAAGTTCGTTTTCTAATAAAAAAGTTGGTGTATTTACCGAAGATATTGGGGAAATTAGTTATTATTTAAAAACAGCAACAGATGTTATATATACAACATATGCTTCTATTGAAGAAATAATGGAAGCTTTAAATAATGATACAGAAGAAATTATTATTATTCCTGGATTATATTATTTGGATGAAATTATTTCTAATGAAAAAATAAATATAAATTACTATTTTACAGAAATGACAAAAAGATATGTTTTAACATTAACTGATGATAATCCAAAACTAAATACAATTATCAAAAAATACTTTGAAAATTGGAAAAATAAGTACTATGTTGATAAATATAATGATCAGTATTTAAATTACTATATTGAGAAAAATAATATAAATGATAAAAATAAAGCAGAAATGCTTTCTAAAAACTATGTTTATGGTTACATAGATAATCCTCCGTATGAAACAAAGATTGATTATGATATTGCAGGAATAGCTGGAGAATATGTCGCTAGAATTGAAAGATTAACTGGAATAAAATTTGAATTAAAAAAATATAAAAATTTAGATTCATTAAAAGAGGGAATTAGAAATCATGAAATTGATTTGTACTTTGATTATTTTTCTCAATCAACAACTAATGGTTATAAAGCAACTATGTCACCATTTGTAGAAAAATATGTGGTTATAGGTACAACAAAAAATAATTCTATAATAACAACATTTGAAAGTTTAAAAAATGAGAAAGTAAATATGTTAAATAACAATATACTATTTAACTATTTTAAAGAAAATTCTAGAAGCAAAATAGAAGAATTTACTTCATTAGACAAACTAAAATCAAATGGCAATTTAATCGTTATAGATAAAGAAATATATGAATATTATCGTACTAATAAATTTAGTAAATATGAAGTTCTTTATGAAGGTTATATCAGTGGTGATTATAGATTCATGGTGAAAAATGGAAATGATAATTTTTATGATTTATTAGATTATATGATGTCAACTAATTCATACTATAATTATCGTATTACTGGATTAAACTCACTTGATGTATCTTTAATTGAAAGAACTACATTTGAAGAGTTATATCTAATTGTTTTAGGGTTAGTATTATTACCAATTTTAATCATTGTAGCAGTAATTTTATGGATTAAAAATAAGAAAAAGACAACCGCTATGAGAAAAGAAGATCGTCGTAAATATACAGATATTTTAACTTCTCTAAAAAATCGTAACTACTTAAATGTCAACATGGAATTCTGGGAAAACAGTAAAGTATATCCACAAGCTATTGTTATAATTGATTTAAATAATGTCAAATATGTAAATGATAACTATGGACATGAAGCTGGAGATAATTTAATTATCAAAGCAGCTGCAACACTAGTTAATACTCAACTTGAAAATAGTGAAATAATTAGAACAGATGGAAATGAGTTTCTTGTATATTTAGTTGGATATACAGAAAAACAAATGGAAACTTATTCAAAAAAATTAGTTAAAGAGTTTAAAGAATTACCATATGGTTTTGGAGCAGCAGTTGGTTTTAGTATGATTGTTGATGATATTAAAACGATAGATGATGCGATTAATGAAGCAACTTTAGAAATGCGTACTAATAAAGAAGATAATAAATAGCAAGTGGTGAAACTTAATGAAAAAGAAACTAAAGAAGTTCCTAAGAAAAGCTTTAACTGCATTTAAAAAGCCAGAAATGCAAATTTTACCAGGGCAACTGGCTTTTTTCTTTGTATTATCAATTATTCCATTGATAGCAATATTTGGAAGTCTAGCTACTTCATTTTCGATAATATCAGTAAAAGAAATAGAAGAGTTTTTAACAACAGTACTTCCTAAAGATACTTTAGATTTATTACTTCCAATTGTATCTGGAAAAGGAATAAGTGTTAATATTTCTATTTTTTATATATCAGCTATTATTTTAGCAAGTAATGGAACCCATTCTATGATTACAGCATCAAATCTATTATATAAAATAGAACCTAAAGATTATTTATCAAGTAGAATAAAGGCTCTAATCATGACCATAAATTTAATATTTCTTTTAATATTTGTGTTACTTGTACCAGCTTTTGGTAATAAAATCATAAATTTAATTGGAAGTTTTATTAATTCGGTGTCAATAAGAGATAATATTACTTTAACATATCAATTACTTAAGTATCCAATATCGATGTTTTTAATCTTCTTTAATGTGAAATTATTATATACTATGGCACCAGATGAAAGAATTAAAAGTAAGACAACAACAACAGGAGCTATTTTTACAACTGTCGGTTGGATTATTGCATCAGATATTTATTCGTTTTATGTATCAGAATTTGCTAAGTATAATTTGTTCTATGGAAGTATTTCCAATATTTTAATTCTCTTAATGTGGGTATATTTATTAGCATATATTTTTGTTTTTGGAATGGCTCTAAATGCCAGTTCAAGACAAGAAATGAATAATGATTAGATAAAGACAATTTTTTACTTTTTTGTATATAAAAAGAAAGATTAAAGCAATTGTCAAAATAAAAACACTGACTAGTTACTAACTGTTTATATATAATAATACAAAAGATAAAGGAGTAATAAAGCTATGAAGATTGTGGAAAATAGGGAAAAATCAACCTGGGGGGGGGTACTTTAATAATAAAAAGATAGTAATATTAATTTTCGTTTTGCTATCTATTTTAGTAATTGGAACAAGTTATGCTTTATGGCAGTTAACATTTACACAAACAGGAACTAATGTCATTACAACGGGGTGTTTGAATTTAACTTTGATTGATGATACTGATGCTATTAATTTGGCTGAAGCAATGCCAATAAGTGATGAAGAGGGAAAGAAATTAGTTCCATATAATTTTACACTTG
>CATKEA010000102.1 GCA_949746915.1 uncultured Bacilli bacterium | reverse complement strand
TGAGCAATTATTTATTTTTTCTTGTAGATTAGAAATATCTGTAGGCATTGAACTTAATGCTACAACAATAATTTTTTCATTAGCTGTATTTGAAAAACTTGCTATTGCTTTATCGATTGAATCAAAGATTTCACCGTCTTTTGTTGTACTTGAAGCACTTGATTTAATAGTATCTAATTGCATTTCAATGTTTGCAGTGTCTAAATCTACTAGAGCTGTGTTACCATCTGTCGTAGTAACTATTCCTTGTTTAATATTTCCTAAGTTTTCTAAAGTTTTTGCATTTGTTTTAAAAGCGTCTATAACATTACTTTTAGCACTTGCCATAGTTTTTCCATTATCTATAACATAAAATATTTCAGTATTTTTTGAGTTATTAATAATGATTTCAATAGCAACATTACCATTAACTAAGTCGGTTTTTGTTGTGTCAATTTTATTTGTTATATGCATTCCATCACTACTTAGTTGTTTTGAATCATAGTTTTCACTAACTATTTTGATTCTATTATTTGCCGCGGTTAAAGAAAATGTACCTAGAAGACTTGTAAATATTACAAGGGCACTTAATATAACTTTCTTCTTCATTTTATCCTCCTTACTATGTGTTAATTATATCACTAAGTTTCGTAAAATCAAATAAAAAGCAACTTTATTAACACAAAATATTATGGTAATATTATAATAGAGGGAGATTAGAGTATGAAAGTATTTTGTATTTCATTAGAAAATGATTCTTTTTTGATAGAAAAAACTAGTTTAAAAGTTAACAAATTTAGTAATGTAAATACTAATGCTTTTGTTAATAATTCTTTGTATTATACTTTGAACTATATAAGATTTAATAAAAAAACAATTAGTGAATTTTTAAATTCTAAAAATTGTAGTAGTGCAGTTTATAAGGATTTCGATTCTTTTTTGGTTTTGTCTTCTTTAATTGTTTCAGTAAATATAAAATTTGATTTGGATAAATCTCTTAGTCCAAAGGTTATGAATATGCTTATAGATAATGATTATGTGAAATATTTAGAGTGTTATTTTATGCCTAGTGATTTTGTGCATGAGCTTGCCATTAAAAATGTTTCTATTAAATTTAGTAATGATATGCTTTTTACTAGTGCATTTATAAATGATAATGATTTTAGGAATTTAAGGGAAATTTATTATAAAAAGGTTATTTGTTTTAATAGAGAACAAGATGTTTTTGAAAATTTAGAGTTTTTTCTTCGTGTTAATAATTCTTTAAAGTTGATAAATTTGTATTGTTATTCTGATGATATGATTTCTTTTGTTGTTGATAAATTAAAGAAGTATAGTGATGATGTTGATGTTTTTATTCATCAGACTGATGATAATATTGCTTTTATAAGTGCTGGTACAAGTCATCTTAGAAAGTTAAATAAAAAGTATAGTAAGAAAAATGTAAGAGAAATTAAAATTATTTATAGTGATAGTTTTGTTAGAGAAAATATCTTTAGAGAACTTACTTTAAATGGAGTCAAGTTTGCTAGTGTTTTTGTTTTGTATGTTAGTGTTGTTCTTATTTTTTCTAATAGATATCACGAGTATATGGCTTTGTTAAATTTGAGAATTTTGAATAGTACTCTTGCAGATACTACAATAGGTGATACTTCTTTGGATGAGATTGATGATACAGAAATTACTGAAGAGGTGGAGCCAGAAACACCAGTGCCTGTTGATCCTGAACCAGAGAGACCAAAAGAATATGTTAATCATTATGCTAGTATTCAAGCACAAACTTTTGATAAGCTGTTAGCTATTAATAGTGATGTTGTAGGATGGCTTAGGGTTAATAATACGAAGGTTAATTATCCTATTACTAAGGCTAATGATAATCATTATTATTTGGAACATGATATTTATAAGAGAAATATTATGACTGGATGGGTGTTTATGGACTATAGAAATAATCATGAGGAATTAAATCATAATACTGTTATTTATGGTCATAATTTAATTACTGGTTATATGTTTGGGGATCTTAAGAATACTACATCTAAAGATTGGTATTTAAATCCTGATAATCAGATTATTTCATTTAGTACTTTGAATAAGGAAATGAAGTGGAAAATTATTTCTATTTATAGGACAGATTATACTACTGATTATTTAAAGACTAGTTTTTATAAAGATGAGCAGTTTATGAAGTTTGTTGATATGATTAAGGGTAGAAGTATATATAATTTTAATGTTCCTGTTTCAGCTAGTGATAAAATTTTGACTTTATCTACTTGTAGTGGAAGTAATAATAGACGTCTTGCAATACATGCAGTGTTGATTTCTTAAGAGTTACTTTTTAAAATTTGTAAACTATTATTTGTTTATTTATAGTGGTATAATATTTTGTATAATAAAGAGGTTTTGTTTTATGAATGAAGAATATGTGTGTAAAAAATGTGGTAGAACTGTTTATCCTGGTGATGATATATGTATGAATTGCGGAAATAAACTTGATTTGTATAATCTTGTTAAGGTTAAAAAGGATAGTGGACAAAAATTAAGTACTATATCAGTAATAGTGGGATTTGCTTTATTTGCATTAGTTATGGGAGTATTAATTTATTTTATATTTTAGATTATAGAAAGGTGGTTTTTTATGTTTGGTAAAATTCTTTACATTAGTGATAATATAGCTTATATAGAAAATAAGAGTAATAATGATACAAAGGGTGATTTGTTAAATTTTCATTTGATTTTTGAAAGTGAAGATAGACATATTTTGGGAGAGATACAAGAAGTTAGAGAGGATAGAATTGAAGTTAAGTTTTTGGGAGAGTTTGTTAATGGTAAGTATTTTAATGGAATTCTTCGTAAGGCAAGTTTAAATAGTAGTATTAGAGCTATTAATTCTAATGAACTTTTGGAACTGGTTGGGACTCTTTCTAATTCTAGTTTTGTTTTGGGTAAAAGCGCTATTTATAAGGATTATGATGTGTGCCCAAATATAAATGATCTTCTTGCTAGTCATATGTGTGTTTTTGGTAACTCTGGTGGTGGTAAGTCTTGTGGTGTTGCTCGTATAGTTCAAAATATTCTTAGTAATAAGTATAGTCTTGCTTATAATGCTAATTTGATATTTTTTGATTCTTTTGGTGAGTATAAGAATGCTTTTAAGAGTATTAATAGTATAAATCAGTATTATAATTATAAGTTTATTACTTCAAATGTTAAAGATGTAGAAGATACTTATATTGAGATACCTCTTAATTTACTTAAGGTTGACGATTTTGGTGTTCTTTTACAAGCTGATAAGCATTCACAATTAACTATTATTGATAGAGCTTTAAGGTATGCTAAGATTTTTGCTATGGATACTATTGAAGCAAATAATTATAAGAATAATATAATTGCTAAAGCTTTAATTACTATTTTGTATAGTCAGAATACTGCTAGTCAGAAGAAAGATGATATTTTTACAATTATAGATACTTGCCATACTAATGAATTTGATTTTGATTCGGTTATTCCAGGTATAGGTTATACTAGGAGTTTT
>CATKEA010000101.1 GCA_949746915.1 uncultured Bacilli bacterium | reverse complement strand
TTAAAAGTTTAATTTTTGAAATTGAAACTGTTCTTAATGAAAATTATGACGATTCATTGGAAGATTTAGATGAAATTTCTAGACAATTATCAGAAATTAGTTATTATAATTATACAAATAAATAAAGTTATATAGGAGTGATAGTTTTATGAAACAAGAATTGAAATCTGAAAAATTAAAAAAAAGAATCGAAAAACAAAAAAGGATTTTGTACTTTTCTGTTTTCTTTGTTATTTTAGCTGTTATATTTGGTGTTTGGGCATATTTTAGAGAGAATAGTGATTTGGGAACTCCAATAAGTATGCATCAAGCTATATACGAAGGTGTTGGAGAAAATGAGTACGTAGAGCTTACAATTACTGATAAACCATATTCATTTGCATTATATGATAATGACTACGGACATAAATACTATTTTTTATACGACGATGAGTATTCATATGTTGGATATCTTTCTACTAAAGAAGCAGATCGCCTTTCTAAAATAAATTATGAGAAAGAAAAAATCACTTTAAAAGGAACAACAAAAAGATTGCCAACTGATATTAAAAATATTGGAATAAGAGCTTATAAGCAATGGTATGGAAATGATGTTTTCAAGGATGCATCATTTGACGATTATTTTGGAAATATTTATATTGACACAGTTGCTCCACTTAGAGATGCTTCTATACAATACGTATTTTTAGTTATATCATTAGTTTTAGCAATACTATTTGCTATTGTATATTTTGTAAATAATAATAAAACAAAGAAAACACTTGGAAAATTTACGCAAAATGAATTAGATGATATATGTAAAGAAATAGAGGCTGATGATGTAAAATCACTTGAAAAAGAGGGTATGTATTTTACTGAAAAATATATAGTTAATATAGCAGGTGGATTGGATGTTATTAAATATTCAGATATTGTGTGGATTTATCCTTATGAGTTAAAACAGCATGGAATTACTACAGTAAAAAATATAGTACTTTATACAAATGATAGGATGAAACATATGTTGTCTAATTTTAATGCTTTGAGTAAAAAGTCCAAAAAAGTATTTGATGAAATCTTTGTTCTTATTACTGAAAAAAATAATAAAGTGTTAGTTGGTTATACAAAAGAAAATAAACAAGAAATGCGAAATCTTTATAATATAAAATAGGAGAAAAATATGTGTAAAAAAACTGTAATTGTTACTGGTGGCAGTAGAGGAATAGGAAGAGCAACTGTTATAGAATTTGCTAAGAATGGTTATAATGTTGTTATTAATTACAGATATAGTAAAGAAGATGCGGAAGAATTGCGTAAATATATAGAAGAGACTTATAAGGTTTCTTCTATAACTTTACAAGCAGATGTTTCTAAAGAAGAAGATGTTAAATTTTTATTAAAAAATACACTTAATATTTTTTCTACTATTGATGTTTTAGTTAATAATGCTGGTGTTGCACATGATAATTTTTTACAATTTAAGACAACAGAAGAATTTTTAGATACAATTAATACAAATTTACTTGGAGTTTTTTTAACTTGTAAGTATATTGGAGGATATATGTTTGAAAAAAAATCTGGTTGTATTGTAAATGTTTCTTCTACTAATGGAATAGATACACTTTATCCAGAAAGTATGGATTATGATGCTAGTAAAGCTGGTGTTATTTCCTTAACAAAGAATTTTGCTAATCTTTATTCTCCATATATAAGAGTAAATTCTGTAGCACCAGGATGGGTTAATACTGATATGAATAAGGATTTGGATAAAGATTTTATAGATGTAGAAATAGAAAAAATTATGTTAAGACGGTTTGCTGAACCTAGTGAAATTGCTAATGTTATTAAATTTTTAGCTGGTGATGAGGCTAGTTATATAAATAGTACAGTTGTAAGAGTGGATGGTGGTTTTTAATTATGAATACATTTAATTTTGATATTAGTAGTAAAGTTATTTCTTTATTTGAAGAGTGTGAAGATAGTTTACAAGAAAAATTTAAGGAACTTGATAAAATGTGCTTAAATAGAAGCTTTAAAGTGCTTAACGCTTTTTCTAAATATCAAATAAGTGAATCTCATTTTAATTCTACTACAGGATATGGTTATGGTGATGTCGGAAGAGATACGATTGAAAAAGTTTTTGCTGATGTATTAGGAAGTGAAGATGCTTTAGTACGTGGTCAATTTATCTCTGGGACACATGCTCTTACTGTTACTTTATTTGCTCTTTTGAGACCAGGAGATTTGTTATTAAGTATAACTGGTAAGCCATATGATACTTTGGATGAAGTTATTGGTATAGTGGATAATTCTAGTAGTTTGAAATCATTTGGGGTTAATTATAGCCAAATTGATTTAGTTAATGATGATTTTGATTATGAACAAATAAAAAGCTATTTAGAAAATAATGAGGTTAAAGTTGTCGAAATACAACGTTCTAAAGGATATTCTACAAGAAAGAGTATTTCTATTCAAAAAGTTCAAAAAGTTGTTAAAATGATTAAAGAAATTAGGCCTACTGCTATTGTGATGGTTGATAATTGTTATTGTGAGTTTGTTTCTGATTTAGAACCAACTGAAGTAGGTTGTGATATTATGGTTGGATCACTTATTAAAAATTTAGGTGGTGGGATTGCTCCTAATGGGGCTTATGTTGCTGGTAGAAGTGATTTAATTAATTTAGTTGGAGAAAGACTTACTGTACCTGGAGAAGGAAGAGAAGTTGGACCAACTCTTGGAATTAATAAAAGTTTTTTGCAAGGTTTATTTTTTGCTCCTAGTGTTGTTTGTAATAGTTTGAAACTTGCTATATTAACAAGTAAAGTAATGGAAAAACTTGGCTATGAAGTTGAACCAAAATGGAATGATGAGAGAGTTGATATAGTTCAAAATATTATTTTTGGTAAAAAAGAAGCATTGATTAAATATTGCCAAGGTATTCAAATGGCTTCTCCTATTGATTCTAATTGTATTCCAGAAGCTTGGGATATGCCAGGTTATCAAGATAAGGTTATAATGGCTGCTGGGACTTTTACCCAGGGATCGTCAATTGAACTTTCATGTGATGGCCCTATAAGAGAACCTTATATTGCATATCAACAAGGTGGTCTTACATATGAAATGGGTAAGATTGGTATAATGAAAGCTGTTTCAAATTTAATGTGTAAATAAGAAGTAATATGATAAATTTGTCATGTTCTTTTTTTTTAATTATGATAAAATTAGAAATGAAAGAAGTGATGTATTATGAATAAATTAAATGGTTTAACTGTAGCAGAAGTTGAAAATAGAATACTAAATGGTCAAATTAATTATGATGTTAGTCCGAAAACTCAAAGTATAGAATATATTATTTTATCTAACATATTGACACCTTTTAATTTGTTAAACTTTTTTTTAGCATTTTTATTAATTATGGTTGGGTCATATAAAAATTTGTTTTTTTTAGGTGTTGTTATTAGTAATACATTACTTAGTATTATTCAAAAAATAAGAAGTAAAAAAGTTATTGATCGGCTAAATTTATTAGTTCAAAGTAATGCGTTAGCTGTACGTGATGGTAAAGAGGTATCAATAGATATTCATTCTATTGTACTTGGCGATTTGATAATTTATAAAATAGGTAATCAGATTGTTTCTGATGCAAAGGTAGTTTCTGGACAAGTTTTAGTTAATGAGGCTTTTTTAACTGGTGAAAGTGAGCCAGTGTTAAAAAAAGTTGGAGATACATTGTTATCTGGAAGTTTTGTAGTAGGTGGAAAATGTTATTCTGAGGTTATTAATGTTGCTGATGATAATTATACAGCGAAGATTACTAAGGAAGCGAAATATATTAAAACTTGTGAATCAGAAATTATGAATACAATTAATAAGATTGTTCATTTTATTGCCATTATTATTGTACCACTTGGAATAATTTTCTTTTTATCTCAGTATAATCTTGAACATGATTTTACTAATTCGATAATTCATACTGTAGCAGCTTTGGTTGTTATGATTCCTGATGGATTGGTACTACTTATTAGTGTTGTTTTTTGTGTTGGTGTTATAAGACTTAGTAAGTATAGTGTTTTAGTCCAGGATATGAATGCTATTGAATCACTTGCTAGAGTAGATGTTATTTGTTTAGACAAGACAGGAACTCTTACTGAAGGAAAATTAGAAGTCAGTGAGCTTAAAGTGTTTTCTAAGAAGTATAATCTTGATAAAATACTTGGAACATATGCTTCGGCATCAACTGATGAAAATTCTACCATGCTTGCAATAAAAAATAAGTTTACTGATAAGTACGACTTTGAAAAGACTACTGAAATTAATTTTTCTTCAGATAAAAAATATTCGGCTATTTCTTTTAAGAATGAGGGAACTTTTATTTTAGGGGCGGTTAATTATATTCAAACTAATATAAAATCTGATTTACAAAAAAAGATAGATAGTTTTAGTAAACATAGTCGAGTTATTGGTATTTATCATAGTAATAAATTAGCTGATTCTACTAATTTTGATGATGTTGAATTACTTGGATTAATTTTAATTAAAGATGTAATAAGGAAAAGTGCTAAGAAAACACTTAAGTATTTTAAGGATTGCGGTGTCTCTGTTAAGATTATTTCTGGTGATGACCCTGTTACTGTTTCATCAATTGCAGCTACTCTTGGTATAGATGATAGTGATAAATATATTGATTTATCAACTGTTTCTTTAGAAGATTTGGAAACGGTTATTAGAGATTATACTATTTTTGGAAGAGTTACTCCTGATATGAAAAAGAATATTGTTTTGGCTTTGAAAAAAGCAGGTCATACTGTTGCTATGACTGGTGATGGAGTTAATGATTGTTTGGCATTAAAAGAGGCTGATTGTTCAATTGCTATGGCTAGTGGGAGTGAAAGCGCTAGAAATGTTAGTGATTTGATATTACTTGATTCAGATTTTAAGAGTGTTCCAAAGATTGTTCTAGAGGGACGAAGAAGTGTTAATAATATTGAGAGATCATCTTCGTTATTTTTGACAAAGACTATTTATGCTACTGTTATGGTATTATTTTTTATGCTTGTTAGTCTCCCATATCCATTTATACCACTTCAACTTACTTTGATAAGTACAACTACTATTGGTATACCATCTTTTTTCTTAGCTCTTGAAAAAAATGATGATATAATAAAAGGGAGATTTCTTTATAATATTTTAGCTAATTCATTACCTGCTAGTATTACTGTTCTTTTTCATGTTATATCATTATCTATTATACAAAAATATGATTTGATTCTTCCGGAATTTGTATCAACAATAGCAGTTTTACTTACAGCTTATATCGGATTTTTATTGATTATTAAGCTGTCTACTCCATGGAATAAGTATCGTTCTTGTTTATTTTTGTTTATTTTTGTACTTTTTGCTTTACAATTTCTATTTTTAAAGAGTTTTTATTCATTAGAAACACTTAATTTTTATATGTTATCAATAGTAGTCGGATTTTTGCTTGTAGAAAATGTTGTTTATCAATTTAATAATAAGTTTATTTTAAGAATATTAAATCGTAATAAAAATTTTAGTAATATATCTTAAAATATGTTATAATATTTGCTGGCTGGTGATGATGTCATGTTTAGAAAGATATTATATTATTTTACTGGTGAGGCAAAAATTGTTAAATTTCAACAATGTCTTATGCAAAATGTAAATTTAGAAATGATTGAATGTATGAAAGGAAAATCACTTAAGGGAATAAGGAAAAATGAAGAGTGGAATGCTTTGATTAATCATTATGTAAATTATCTTTTACCTAAGTTTACATATAGACAGTGGATAAAAATTCTTAGTATAGATAATTTTTATCAAAAGGCTTCTAAGAATAAAAATATTGATATTCAAGTTAATTTAGAGGAATTTCTTAAATGTCATTACATAGAATTGTATCAGATGTTTGACATGAAAGTTTATGGAGAATATCAGAAAAGAAGTAAAGATGAATTAAAAAAAGTTGTTTTAGTTAATGGTGCTATAAATCCAGTTAATAAAAGGGTTGTTAATGCTGTGTTTATGATGTATAAAGATGATTCTAGAATGTGTTATGATGTTAAAAGTAAGAAAAGGATAATGTTGGAAAATTTAGCACTTTCTAATGAAACTTTGGTAATCACACTGGTTGATGTATTTAGACGTAAAAGATTTATTAATATAATTTTTGAGGAGGAATAGCTTTGAATAAAATGGTTAAGAATCTAGCTATAACGGCGGCATTTGCCTCTATATCTGGTTTTGTTATTTATAAAATAATAAAAGATAGAAATGTAGAAGAAAAAGATAACAATATTTCATCTGATAATTCTTTATCTTCTTGGAATAAAGAAATTTGTTCAAGTCGTCATTATAAAAAGCTTAAAATTGGTAAATAGGGATTGTATCCCTTTTTCTTTTGGAAAATTACGTGACAATTTTCTTTTCAGATGATATAATTTATTTATACTAGGGTATGGTGAAAGATTATGATTTGTAATAAGTGTGGAAGAGAAAATAGTAATGAGTCTAAGATATGTATGTATTGTGGTAATAACTTGCATGATACTGTTTCTAAAGGAAAATTGTTTGATTTTAAAAGCAAAATAAAGAAAAGAGATAAACAAGTAGTTTATGGTTCAAATAAAAGAAATAGTATTTCAATTAAGATTATAGCTGGATGTACAATTATTGTTTTATTTGTGTTTGTTTCTTTGTATGTTTTTAAGAATTATGTAGTTACAGAGAAAGTTGATTTTGAGGAATTATATCTTTCTAATAGTTTCTTTTTACAAGATATGAAAGATTCAAAAAAATATTATTTATATGATGATAAGGGTCAAAAGATACTTGATGAAGTTTTTTATTCAGCTGGAAAGTTTTATGATAATGCAAGTATTGTCTATGATGATGCTAAAAAAGTTGGTTTGATTAGTGATACTGGAGAAATGCTTATAAATTTTGGAAAATATCTAAAAATTGAAAGACGTGGTTTCTTATATAAAGTTACTGATAAAGATAATAGACGTTTTTTAGTAGATAAAAATAATAAAAAAATTGCCGATTTAAAAGATGTATCAATTCTTTCTATGAATAGTAATTATTTTTCTATTTTAGATAATAAAAGTACTTATAAAGTAATAGACTATAAAGGAAAGAAAATTGCAGAAATAAAAAAGACTGGTACTAGTGTTCCTAAAGTAAGTGTTAAAAGTGGATATTTATCATTATTTTATAATAGTGTTAACTATTTATTTGATCTTACTACTAGTAAAAAAGTTTTAGAGTTTTCAGATTCTAATCATTATTGTGTTAATAGTGTTAATAATGATAATTCTGAAGAAGTTATTTTAAATCTTTGTGGTGATTCTAAGGAAAAACATGAATATAAATACATAAATAAAAGTAAAATTTTAAAAACGATAATAGATGAATGTGATAAATTGTCATTTTCTAATGGTAATTTGATTTGTCAAAGTAGTGATAATAAACAAAATTATGTGTATTCTAGAGATTTATATAAATCATTTTTAACTACTGATAAATCTATTAATTATAATAGTGATGCTAGTTATATAAAGGCTGAAGATAATGAGGTTCATTTTTATAAAGATAATAAAATTGTTGAAAAGGTTTCCTGTTATACACTAGCTTCTACTGGTCGTAATAGTGGTCTTTATCGTTTGAAAACTATTAAGGCTAATGGTTGTAGTGAAACAAGTAATATGTATCAATTTTATAATGAAAATGGTAAAAAAGTAAATAATACGTTATATAAATATGCAAGTGATTTTGATAAGAATGGTAATAGTATTGTTGGACTTGATAGTAGTACATATTTTTTGATTAATGATAGTGGTAAAAAGATATCAGAAGAGTATAGTTATTTAACATTTATAAAAACTAGTCAAATTATTTATTATTTAGCTGCTAATAAAGATAGTTCTTATGTATTAAATAAAGATGGTAAAGTTGTTTATACATTATCTAAAAATGAAACTGTTCAAGTTGAAAGAGTTAGAGATAGTGATTATCTTATTATTAAAAGTAAAGATTTATATAGTATTTATGATATAACTAATAGGTTAATGTTAGTTGAAAAAATACCAAGCTATGTATTAACTAATAATTATATAACTACTTTAGATTATGATTATTATTTTAGTTATAGAGGAACGTTGATAGATAAAAAATAAAAAGAGATGTACTCTCTTTTTAAAATGGATAGTAAATAAAATTATTATTGAAATAAGTAGGATTGTTTGGAATGAAAACTGGATATTGATAGAAGTTGTTAGGATTATTATTATTTCCAATTGCGTATCCAGCTATACCACCAATTAGTAATGGTGCTATAAATCCAGTTCCAAAAAATCTATCTTGATTGTTGTAATTATAACTATTTCGCATATTTCTATTCATATTGGGAACATTATAATTATAAGAATACATAAAATATCAACTCCTATGATATTTTATGAGTTATGGAGGAAAGTGTTAATGGATAATAAATTAAAAGAGTTAGCTAAGACAATTGCTAGTTATTCAATTGATGTTAAAAAGGGAGAAAAAGTTTTTATTGCAACTGAATCTTTAGAAACTAGAGATTTTGTTTCATATTTAATTGATGAAATAACTAATCTTGGTGGGATTCCATTTGTAAATATAGTTGATCCTATATTAAATACAAAGTTACTTGAAACAGCAAATGATGACAGAGTTGAGCTTTCTAAAAAATACGCAGAATTTAAAGTTGATAATTTTGATTCTTTTGTTCAGATAAAATATCGTGTTAATGATTATGAAAATAAGAATGTAAGTAAAGAGTTTACTAAAAAGCTCGGTAAAGCTCTTAAAAAGACTCAAGATATTAAAATTAATAAAAGAAAGTGGGTTCTTCTTAACTATCCTTCTGAGTTAGATAGTTATAAGGCTCGTATGACTGTTTCTGAGTTTAAAAAGTATGCGCTTGATGTAATGACAGTTGATTATCGTAAACTTAGTGATATGATTAAACCTTTGAAACAGTTAATGGATAAGACAGATAAAGTTAGGATAGTTTCTCCTGGAACTGATTTAACGTTTTCAATAAAGGGAATGAAGAGTATTCCTTGTTGTGGAGATAAGAATATTCCAGATGGAGAGCTTTATAGCGCACCTATTAAGACAAGTGTTAATGGGAAGATAACTTATAATACTCCTAGTCCTTATCAAGGAGAAATATATACTGATGTATGTTTGGAATTTAAAGATGGAAAGATAATTAAGGCTACATGTAATGAGGATAATGAAAAATTAAATGAGATATTTAATAGTGATGAAGGTGCTCGTTATGTTGGTGAGTTCTCTTTAGGATTTAATCCAAAAATTTTATATCCAATGGGTGATATTTTGTATGATGAAAAGATTTTAGGTAGTTTACATTTTACACCAGGTCAAGCTTATAAGGATTGTTATAATGGGAATGATTCAATGATTCATTGGGATATGGTTCTTATTCAAAGAAGTGATTATGGTGGTGGAGAAATTTACTTTGATGATGTTTTAATTAGAAAAGATGGAAAATTTGTTTTAGATGAATTAAAGCCACTTAATTTTGAAAGATAAAGCGTTTAAAGAAGGCAAATATATTTTGTACTTCTTTTTTCTATTACTAAAAAGTCATGTAAATTATTTTAGTATCTGTTATAATATAGCTGGATGTGATATTTATGAATAAAATATTGATAGTTGAAGATGATAGTACAATTTCGATGGGACTTTCTTATTATTTAAAGCAAGAAGGTTATGAAGTTGTGACAGTTGCGACATGTACTGGTGCACGTGATGTAATTGATAATTCATTTAATTTGGTGCTTTTGGATTTGTCTCTTCCTGATGGAAATGGGTTTGACTTATTTAAGGATTTAAAAGAGAAAGCTAATGTTAGTGTTATTTTTTTAACGGCAGTTGATGAAGAGACATCAGTTGTTATGGGGCTTGATATGGGTGCTGATGATTATATAACTAAACCGTTTAAAGCAAGAGAATTACTTTCTAGAATTCGTAATGTATTAAGAAGAACATCACCAGAAGTTATAAAAATATCTAATATTGCAATAGATATAAGGGGTGCTAAGGTTTTAAAAAATGGGCGTGATGTTTTTTTAACAGCACTTGAATATAAAATTCTTTTAATTTTGGCACTTAATCCAAATCAAGTTTTTACAAGGGATAAAATACTTGCTGATATTTGGGATGTTAATGAGGAATATGTTAATGATAATACACTTACTGTTTATATAAAAAGAATTAGAGAAAAAATTGAAGATGAACCAGAAAATCCTAAGATAATTGTGACTGTCAGAGGACTTGGATATAAGGTTGTGATATAGGATGAAAAATAAAGAGTTTGTTGGATTATATAAAACATTGTTAGTTGTATTTTTTATTTCTATAGTTATTGCTATTATTTATTCAGTTACTTTTAAAATACAGGTAAATAATTATGGTTATAATATTACTTCTAATATAGTTGGTAATATTTTAGAGAAACATCCTGAGCTTGAGGAAGAAATAATAGGTTGTTTGAATAATGATACAAAATTTGATCTTGAAAAGTATGGTATAACTAAAAATAATTTAAGTTCTTTACAAGGATATTTTGACGATACTAGGGGTATATTTACATCTTTTTATGTATTTTTATTTGTTGGTCTTTTTGTTATTACAATTGTCTATTTTCTATATTTAGTAAGGTTTTATGTTAAATTGCAAGAGGTTAGTAAATATATAAAAGATATTTTGTGTAATAGAAGTGTTAATAGTTTTAAAGATTATGATGAAGGAATATTTTCAATACTTAAAAATGATATAAGTAAAGTTGCAATAGAATTAGTTAGAAGTAAGGAAAATCTTGAGAGAGATAAAAAATATTTAGAAGAAACATTGTCTGATATATCTCATCAATTAAAGACTCCGCTTACTAGTATGTATATGATTAATGATATACTTGATAATAGTAAGTTAGAAGATGTAGAAAAACATGATTTTTTAGAAAGAAATAGAAAGCAGCTTGAGAGAATTGAATGGTTGGTTACTTCGCTTTTGAAATTATCAAAATTAGAAAGTGGTACAATAAAATTAAAGAAAGAAACTGTTTTAGTGAAAAAGCTTGTTGAGGATAGTTTTGCTCCACTTAGAATACCTTATGAGTTAAAAGGACAAGATTTTAAAATAGAAGTTAATGATAATTGTAAAATATTGTGTGATTATAATTGGACTAGAGAAGCTATTATTAATATATTAAAAAATGCTCATGAACATACTCCAGAAGGAGGAATGGTAGTTGTTACAATTGATAGTAATCCAATATTTACAAGTATTGCTATTAAGGATAATGGACGAGGTATTGCAGAAGTGGATATTAGACATGTTTTTGAAAGATTTTATAGAGGTAATTCTGGTTCTAAAGAGAGCGTTGGAATTGGTCTTAATATGGCCAAGAATGTTATTGAAAGAGAAAATGGTGTTATAGAAGTAGATAGTAAGGAAAAGGAAGGTACGACGTTTACGATAAAGTTTTATAAAGCTAAATAGGCTAAAATTTTGTATTATTGTTTTGTTAAGATTTATTAATTGTAGCATATTTATAAATTAGTTTATACT
>CATKEA010000100.1 GCA_949746915.1 uncultured Bacilli bacterium | reverse complement strand
GATTAACTTTTATATAATTATCAGCCAATATTTTTTCACCTTCACTTACAGTTTCTAAATTTATAACATAATTAGTTTCTGTATTACAAGTATTCTCAAGAGTAAAAGTATATGGAACTAATTTCTTTCCTTCTTCATCACTTATCGGCATTGCTTCAGCCAAATTAATAGCATCAGTATCATCAATCAATGTTAAATTCAAACACCCCGTTGTAATGACATTAGTTCCTGTTTGTGTAAATGTTAACTGCCATAAAGCGTAACTTGTTCCAATTACTATAATTGTTGCAAATACAAAAAATAAGAACATAAAGATTCTTCTTTTTTTACTTCTTTCTTTTTTTACATCAACCTGATACTCTTCCATTATTTTTACCTCCATATTTTACATTTTAAGTATAACATAAATAATTTTATTAGTACAAGTACACTCCACAATTTTTTATTAAAAAACAAAAAGACTTTGCTGTTTACAAAATCTTAATGTGGTAAAACGATTCCTGTATAAATTAGAAAACAAAATGCTAAAATGGTAACTACCCAACCATTAAACATTTCAAAGGTACTACTTTTATATTTTACTCCTAAAGCATAGGTTATTAAAATTCCACCGATAAGTCCACCTATATGTGCTGCATTATCTATTCCTGATAACATAAAGCCATATAATAAGTTAAATAAAATCAATGGAATGATTTGACTTTTTAAAACATTTCCTAAATAAACACGATAATGATATCCAAAATATAGAAGACTTCCCATTAAACCAAATATAGCTCCACTAGCTCCAACACTTGGATTTGTAGATAGTGTTATTGATAATAGTGATGCAAAAAGTCCACTAACTATATAAATAATAAGATATTTAGTACGTCCCATAAAACTTTCTAACTGTGAACCTATTACATATAAGGTATAACAATTAAAAGAAAGATGAAGAATATCAACATGTAAAAACATTCCTGTTAACAAACGATAGTATTCTTGATATATTCTTATATTTGGACCATATAAACAAAACCTATCTAATATATTATCATGATTATTAGTTAAAAAAGCTCCCAAGAAAATAATAGCATTTATTAAAACTAATAAATACGTAATATATGGTTTTTTAGGTTTAAACACTTCTTCAGCTTTTTCTTGATCTTTACGATTTTTTCGATTAATATCATTAGTTATTTTTATAAATAATTGTAAGCCATCCTCATTAAATTTCATTTTACTATCAATATCTGGAAAAGCAGTTTCTACTAAATCATAATCTTTTAAACTAGTTTCATCAAATAAAGAAATACAATCAATATTTTTAGCATTTCTAAGAGTGGCATTATCTCCTAAATCAGTATAAATACTTAAAACATTCATATTAAAAGAAAAAGTCTTTTTCTTTATTCTTTGTACGATTCGTTTTGTTTTAAATATATCAAAATCTAATTGCTCATTATTATGAATATAATTAGATACAATTCTTACTATTTTATAGTTATCACTAGATAAATTCTCCAACCAGATTTCATCTTCTGCACCTTGTAAAAGAACAGGATTATAATTTTGCTCAGTTATGAAATAATGAAGAAGTTTTATTGTGATTAAGTTTTTTCTTTCCATTGTTTCTTCTTGCATCCTATCTCCTCCTCTTATAAATTATACACGACTTTTTTTATTTTGTAAAAATAATTAGTCGATTTTATTTTCTAGACTGTCTAGGTAAGTTTTAAATTCAGATGGTAAATCTACTTCATAGTATATTTCTTTTTTTGTTCTTGGATGAATAAATTTAATACTTCTTGAATGTAGAAATTGACCAAAATCAGTTGCGTTCTTTGTTTTTCCATAAACTGGATCATTATATATTGGATATCCGATATATTTCATATGGACTCTAATTTGATGAGTTCTTCCTGTTTCAAGTTTACATTCTATTAGAGTTTTATTTTGATATCTTTTAAGAACTTTAAAATGTGTTATTGAATCTTTAGCATTGATGTCGGTAACCATCATTCGTTGACGATTATCAATATCTCTTCCAATCGGTGCATCTATTGTTCCTGTTTCATGCGGTATTATCCCATCTACTAAAGCTATGTATTTTCTTTCAACATCTTTGTTTTTAATCATTTCACTAAGTTTTTCATGAGCCCAATCGTTTTTGGCAACGATTAATAAACCACTTGTATCTTTATCAATTCGATGAACTATACCAGGTCTTACTGCTGATGTACCATTACTAAGTGAAAATCTATACATTAAAGCATTTACTAATGTTTTAGAGTAATTTCCAACAGCTGGATGAACGACCATTCCACTTTTTTTATTAACTATTAGTAAGTCGTCATCTTCATATACTATATCAATTGGAATATCTTCTGCTTTAATGTCAATAACTTCTTCTAATTGACCAATTATTTCTATAGTATCTGTTTTTTTTAATTGATAGTTATTAGATGTCTTTTTACCATTTATTAAAACCTTTTCTTCTTTAATTAGTTTTTGACATTTACTACGACTCATTTCAAGTTCAGTAGATAAATATTGATCTATTCTTATATTTTCTTCAGTTATTTTGTTTTCTACTTGCATTTTTTATACCTCTTTCTTCTATTAGTATTTCTAGCATCATTATAGCTATTCCACAAACAATTAAAATATCAGCAAAATTGAATATCGGAAAGTTATAATTAAATATCTTAAAATCCAAATAATCTATGACAGCATTATTAATAAGACGATCAATAAAATTACCTAATACCCCTGGCATTATTAAACCATATGAAATAATTTCTAGTTTACTATATTTTTCTTT
This sequence comes from uncultured Bacilli bacterium, assembly GCA_949746915.1. Taxonomy (GTDB): domain Bacteria; phylum Bacillota_I; class Bacilli_A; order RF39; family UBA660; genus CATKEA01. Next base: position 11,212 of record CATKEA010000100.1, on the reverse strand, counting down.
TTTAGATAGATAAATATTTAATCCAATTAATACAATAGCACTAATTATAGTTAATAAAAAAGTATTTGATGAAAGAATACTCCAAGCTCCTCCTGGGTTTTCAACATATGTGATATTAAAAAAATTAGGTATTATGGTAATGCTTTTTAAAAGAAGCATGTTTTTAGTAACTATTACTTTTATTGACTGATCTATACATAATAAAATTATTGTTAACCAATATATATTTTTTTTCATTTCTTCACCTTTTTTATTATATATTATAGCAGATAGTAATAACAATGAAAAGTTTTAGTTACTACTATTTTGCTTTAGAAAAAGATAGTTTTTGTAGATATTACTTACTTAAACTATCTTTTTATTCACATTTATATCCTTGATTAGTCAGTTCTTCTATTTCTGCTTTAAGACTTGAATCTAATTCTGTAACAGGAGATATTGTTGTTCCGTTTGTTCCTGTAAATGTCTTAAAGGTTGTCAAATCAAAAATTTCTGTTATTGTTATAGTATTTTCATCTAATTTACATTCAGCATTGTATCCAGCTTTGTCATTATTGGCCTTTATTTCTGAATCACATTTTTTCTCTTGTTCAATGAAATTTTCGGAAGTTGCTGTTTGATATACATAAATTACATTTTTTTCTACTTTTTTTATTTTATCATCGATGTGAGTATACGTATATGTGATATGCATTGATGATAAGTCTGTCATAGTTGACTCTTCGCTTGTACATAGAACTGTTACTTCTTTGCCATTGGTGTCTCCTGGAATAGTTTGACCATCGTTTTTATTTTTGTCATCTTCATCTACTGGATCTGTGATTTGATTTTCTAATTGTTTTTCTTTTAGTTTTGTTATATAACTATTAATTGTAGGTAAAAACATAATAAATGTAAACATTAAAACAAAGAATCCACCAACTAGTATTAAAGATTTATTGGATTCCTCAGCAGTTTTTTCCGCTTGAATAGTAGCACTTTCATCTTGTTCTTTCAATAGTGATGGTTGACTATTAGGTTGTTGTTCATTAGTTGGCACTACTTGCTGTTTGGTTGTCTGATTTGGTTGATTATTATTAATGTTTTGTAGTGGTTCCTGTGAAACTGATGCTTGTTTAGATTGTACTGGCTGATTTATGTTTTGAGTAGGTTGTTGTTGGGCAGCATGATTTGATATTTGTTGTTGAGTTTGTGGGAAGGTACTGGTTGGAGCTTGATTTGTCTGAGGTTGAGGTGACTGTTGAGTTATCTGATTTGGTTGATTATTTCCTTCTTGAGTAGATTTATTTATATTTTTATTTTCTTCATTCATAGTTTAGACATCTCCTATTCTATTTATGATTATAACAAAAAAAAGAAGAAGTTGAAAGATTTATTTATCAATTCAAATTTCTTCTTTTAATTTTATATAACTTTTTACTAATACTTTCGATTGAGCATTTTCTTGTACTGATGAAGTTTCTTTTATGGGTTCACTTAAATAAGTTGATTTTTCAATTGAATTATCTTTTGTTATAGTGTTTTCTTTTATGGTAGTTATTGATTCTTCTAAAGAAAACATTTCTTCTACTTCATTTGATTTGCAATTAAGTGATTGTTGATTATTGTCTATGTTAATTAATCTTGGTATAAGAAAAACTCCAGTTAATCCTAAACCTGTTGCAACTGGTATTATACCAGCTATTGGTCCTATGGTAACATAAAGAGCGTATCCTACTATAGAATATAAACAGTTTATTCCAATTAATAGAAAGGTTCCTACTCCTTTTTCAGTATTTAACAATTTTTTGATTGTTTTCATTTGTATGTTTCACCTCATTGGTCCGTAGTATAACATGGATGCTTCGACTTGTAAAGGACTATTTAGTAAAGAAAACACATAGTGTTTTTATTTCTATGTGTTCTTATTTTTATTTTCTAGCGTCATATTTTTTTCTTTGTTCTGTGTCTAATATTTTCTTTCTAAGTCTTATTCCTGCTGGAGTTACTTCTACTAACTCATCACTATTTATATAGTCTAAAGCATATTCTAAAGTTATTGGTCTTGGTCGTTTTAAAACAACTGTCTTATCAGCACTAGCAGCACGCATATTAGTAAGTTGTTTTCCTTTTATGACATTTACTGCTAAATCATTTTCACGATTACATTCACCAACAATCATTCCTTCATAAACATCAATTCCTGGCTCAATAAACATAATTCCTCTATCCTCTAATTGTCCTAAGGCATAGGCTGCTGATTTACCAGTTTCTGTCGAAACAAGTACTCCTAATTTTCTTTCTCCAATATTGATATTTTCAAAAGGACGATATTCCTTAAAGGTATGATTTATTATTCCATATCCTTTTGTCATAGTCATAAAATCAGTTGTAAATCCAATTAATCCTCTTGATGGAATAGTGTATGTTAAACGTACTAGGTTTTCAAAGTTAGTCATATTTTCCATGATGGCTCCTCTTGTTCCAAGTTGTTCAATAATATTACCAACACTTTCTTCTGGAGTTTCAATTTGTAACTCTTCATATGGTTCCATTTTTACTCCATCTACTTCTTTAATTATTACAACTGGTTTTGATACCTGTAGTTCATATCCTTCTCTTCGCATATTTTCAATAAGAATAGATAAATGAAGCTCTCCACGACCTGACACTAACCAACTTTCTCCTTCAGCTGGTTCTACTCTTAAACTAACATCTCTTTGTAATTCTTTGTTTAAACGATCTTCAATTTGTCTTGCTGTTAAGAATTTTCCTTCTTTACCAACAAATGGAGAAGTATTTGTTCCAAATGTCATTTGTAATGTTGGTTCATCAACATGAAGTAATGGTAATGGATTCTTATCTCCTGATTCGCATAATGTTTCTCCTACTGATATATCTGCTAAACCAGCTACAGCTATAATATCTCCTGCTTCTGCTTCTTCTATTTCAAGTCGTCTCATTCCTAAATAACCAAATAATTTCTGAATTCTAAAGTTTTTAACTGATCCATCTACTCTTATACATGATACCATCTGTCCTACTTTTATTTTTCCATTATGAATACGCCCAATTCCAATTCTTCCAACAAATTCGTTATAATCTAACAATGCTGGTTGAAATTGTAATTTTGCTTCTGGAGTACCTTGTGGTGATGGAATTTCATCAATAATCAAATCTAAAAGCTCAGTAAATCCTGGTGTTTGGGTATTAATATTAGAATCTAAACTACAAGTTCCATTTATGGCTGAGGCATAAACTACTTTAAAATCTAATTGATCGTCATTTGCCCCAAGTTCAATAAATAAATCTAATACTTCATCGACTACAGCTTCACTTCTAGCGCTTGGTTTATCTACTTTGTTAATTACAACAACAGGTTTTGCTCCTGCTTCTAAAGCTTTTTTTAGAACAAATCTTGTTTGTGGCATTGTTCCTTCATATGCATCAACAACTAAGATAACTCCATCAACCATATTCATAATTCTTTCAACTTCTCCACCAAAGTCGGCATGTCCTGGTGTATCTAAAATATTTATACGGTAATCTTTGTAGTTAATAGCAGTTGTTTTAGCTAAAATGGTAATTCCTCTTTCTTTTTCTAATTGGTTTGAATCCATTGATACATTACTGATATCCTCATTTTCACGAAACATCCCTGATGTTTTTAAAATCTCATCTACTAATGTTGTTTTTCCATGGTCAACATGGGCAATTATTGCTACATTTCTTTTTTTCATAATTTTCACTTCTCCTACAAAACTCTAGGTGATTATACCACAAACTTTATATATTGGGAACCAATTTTTTGGTATTTTTTTAAATTTCTTGCTTTTTTTGATACTTTTCCCTTATTTTTTTATTGATATAACTAAGAAGTAAAACAACTAATAATATTCTAATTGGTACCTTTAGTTTTGAAACATAGTCTTTTAATATAATCCAATTTTGGCCTAATTTATAACCAACAAATACAAAAGCAAATGTCCATGGAATACTTCCTAATGTTGTATAAATTACAAATTTTATAAAACTCTGTCTCGTCATTCCAATAGGAAGTGAAATAAAAGTTCTTACAATAGGAAAATTTCTACCTACAAAGGCTGCTAACATTCCATATTTTGAAAACCAATCATCGGCTTTTTCAATGTCTTCTTTTTTCATAAAAAAATATTTGCCATACTTTTCAACAAATGGTCTGCCACCAAAATAGCCCATTAAATAAATTGCAATAGCACAGAAGACACTTCCTAATAAGCCAACCAAAAAGGCTCCCCAGAAGGTAAAAATTTTTTTACTTGCTAATATACCTCCTGTTGCTAATATTAGTTCACTTGGAATGACAATAATAATGGCTTCAATTACCATAGAGGCAAACATGCCAAAGTAACCATATTGTGTTAATATTCCTGTAAAAAAAGAACTCATAAATATCACCTTGTTAAAGTTTATTTTATTAACAAAGTATTTATGAGTGTTATTCTAGTTTGACATCTTCGTCTGATAGAGTTTCAACAAAAAAATATGATGTCACATATAAAAAGCCAAGAAAGAAGATAAAAATGATAATTAAGTTTATACTTTTTATCATAATACAAAAATCAAAGAAACCATGTAGAAGTGTTGGAACAATGATGCTTAGTATCTTATAAAGCTGTTTTTTTAAGTTTTGATTTGTATTTTTTAGAGTTCTTAATTTCAGTAAAAAATATCCCATAAAAATAGAAAAGAATAAATGTCCTGGAACAGTAGTAAATAATCTTATTATAGCTACATCTAGTCTACGACTTGCTAATATATAAAGAATATTTTCAAATGTTGCGAATCCAAGAGATACAAAAGCAGAATAGATAATTATGTCAAAACTGTAGTTGTATTCTTTATTGTTTTTGGTTAGAAAATATGTAAAAAGCCATTTAGAGGTTTCTTCAATGAGTGCTACAGTAATAAAAGCATGTATTAATACTTCTTTGATATTGTTATAATCAACGTCAAAAATGTTGATACTAGTTAGAAAGTTTAAGGCATAGGTTAATAAGACTGATAAGAAACATGCTACTATTCCACTTATAAATAATTTAGTAAGGAGTTTCAATGATTCTTTTTCTTCTTTATCTTTTATATATATGTAGGTACCTAAAAGTATACTTGGCAATATGGCAAGTGGTAATAGTTTGTACATTTTATCAACTCCGTTATTATATATAATTTTAACATATTTTTTTTGGTAAAGTATATTTTTTATAGATTTTTTTATGAATATGTGTGTTTAGTATTAACGATTTATTTTTATAGTGCTAATTATTTTGATTTTCCAATTTAAAAAGTGATTGTTAGGCTATAATTATTTTTATTATAGAATAATCACTTTTGTATATTGTTATTGTTTTTATTTATGTTTTTTTGCTTTTCTTATTAGAAATAATCCTAAGATGAAATTTAAAAGACCGCTAAAAGTAAATACGACTGTTAGAATAGTTGATTCATCGCCTGAAATAGCTGGGTCAAAGAATATTATAGTAGTTGCTAAAAGAAGTCCTATTCCAACAACGCTAAATATTAAGCCCAAACGTTTTAAAAGTGTTTTATCTAAATCGTTTAGTGAAGTCTTTTGAACATTTATTATACTTTGTTTTTCTTTTTTGTATCCATTTCTTTCTAAAAAAGCTCGTATTGGTTTATGTATTTCATCTGTACTAAATGAATATTTTTGAAGCCCTACTTTTCCTGTTTCTTTATCTTTTCCAAAGGTAAATTCAACGTGCTTTCTATATTGTTTACCACTAAATCCTTCACTTGATAAACTTGCGGTTTGGTTTAAATAGTTTACGTTTTGAACATTTGATAATGAACTATCATTATCTATGTAAGTTTTATTATCAAGTATTTTTACAGTGTATCTAAATTCTTGTAGTTCCTTGGTAACACTACCTATGTCAAAATAAGTTCCGTCTTTCCATTTCCAAGTAGCAACTATTGAATCATTTTCAATAGCTACTTCAAATGGGTATTCAGCTTTATTTAACTCTTCAAAAGCTTTTTTTAGTAATTCTTCCTTTTCCATTTTAATCTCCTACTATAATTTTCTATTTTTAAATAATTATATCTAATATTTAACTTGAAGTCTATATGAATTAATTGTAATTTCAGATAATTTTGCTTTTATTCTTTTTTGTTTTTTTGTTATTATATTATGTACAACTACAAAAGTAGTCAAAATAAGACAAATTATAAATTGTAAAGGAGTGCTGATTATGAAATCTAATAATGATTTAAAAAAATTATTTGTAGAAACAAGGAAGAATAATCCTGATATGTCTTTAGATGAAGTATTATATTCTGTGTATGAGCAAGTTAAACCAGATGGAGAAAGTTTTGATACATATAGAACTCTAATTTTAAAGGCTAATGATATTGATGAGATTGAATATTATACAAGAGATGTTAATGACAAATTAAAGTTGTATGTTGAAAATGAAATATTTCCGCAGTACGAAGTTAATGACAAAGCTCATGGTATTGTACATATAATGGAAGTTATAAGAAGGTCATTTGCACTTAATGATACATTCAAGTTAGGTTTGGATGCAAATATGATTTATGCTATAGCTAGTTGTCACGATTTAGGGAAACATGAGAATCATGCAATTCATGAAAAAATTGCTGCAAATAGATTCTTTAGTGATGATAATATGAAAGAATTTTTTAATGATGAAGAGAGGCTGATTATTAAAGAAGCTATAGAAGATCATCGTTCTTCTATGGAAGATACGCCAAGAAGTGTATATGGAAAATTAATTTCCTCAGCAGATAGAAATACAACAATAGATATAGTTTTTATAAGAAGCTTCTTTGTTGCTAAAGAAAGAATGCCAGAATATAATATTGAAGATTATTTAGACTATACAATTAAGAGATTATCGAAAAAGTACAGTGAAGAAAATCCAGAAAATATGTTTTTGGAAGATGAGACTTATAAAGTGTTCATTTCGGATATGCGTACACTATTAAAAAAGGAAGATGAATTTAAAGATAGATATTGTAAAGTAAATCATATTGGTTCTAGAGATAATAAGGTAGATGATTATCAAGGAGAGGTTACATACACAAAACTTTTAAGAAAGTAACAGTTGATTTTTTACCCCTTCTCTACTTTTTTGTAGTTTTAGTTATTAATTTATATGAGAAGTCTTATTTGTCTTAAGGCATTTAAAGATTTCTCTTTTATTATATTTCGATATAAGTTGGTTGGTAATAATGGTAGTTTAATGGTGCTTTAGGAGATAATTTTTCTTAACATATTTTATTATATATTTTAGAGTTTGTATCTTCCAAGTTTGCTACGTGGGTAACATGAAAAAGAAGCTAGTCACTACTAGGTTCTTTGTTGTCTAAATGGAGCAGATGATAATAGGGTTTTAAACCTAAAATCTAAAAAAATATCCCTTACCTGTTAAATATATTACATGGTAATTACTAGGAAAAATCAATAGTTATATATGATTTTCAGTCGATTTATAGTATAATTATGATGGGTGGTAACTATGGAAATAATAGATTATTCTAGTAAATATGATGAAGATATTAAGAATTTACTTGTTGAGCTACAAGAACATATTGTAGATATAGACCGAGAGAAATATAATATTTTAACTCCCGATTATAGAGAAAAATATTTTGAAAAAACTATGAACGAAGTAAATAAATATGAAGGGAAAATATTTTTAGCCAAAGAATTAGATTCAATAGTTGGACTTATTATTGGTCTTATAAACAATGAAGATGAAAAAACTTATGATTTTTCTGCTCCAAAGAGGGGGCGAATAATTGAATTAGTAGTATCAAATAAATGTCGTTCAAATGGTATCGGAAAACAATTATTAGATAAAATGGAGAGTTATTTTAAGGAAGTTGGATGCAAAGGTGTTTTAATTGATGTTTTTGCTTATAATGAGAATGCTCAAAGATTTTATTATAAAAATGGTTATTTCAATAGGAATATAGAGATAATGAAGAAAATTTGAGGTATTACTATGTATGATGAAATAATTAATAATTTAGAAAAACAATTACCAATTAGTGAGCTAAACAAATTAAGAAGTAAAACTATTCATTTAGGAATATTTAGTGAACCTTATTTAACTTATATGTTAGAGGGAAAGAAAACAATTGAATCAAGGTTTAGTAAAAATAAAATTATTCCATATAATCAAATTACTAAGGATGATATTGTAATTGTAAAAAAATCTAGTGGTGATGTATTGGGATACTTTACAATTAAAGATGTATTCTTCTTTGATTTAAATACAATATCAATAGAAGAAATAAAATCAAAATATAATAAACGATTATGTGTAGATGAAACTTTTTGGATTAGTAAGGAAAATAGTAATTATGCAACATTAATCACTATAGATAAATTATTCAAGTTAAAACCATTTCATGTTAATAAAAAAGGTATGCAAACTTGGATTAAACTAACATACTGAATGGGAATAACTTATGAGTAATAAAATTTTTTTTAAAGTGCTCGTTAAAATCTAGCTATTGAAAATTATGAAAATTTAAATAACATCTTATATAAGAATTTTAATGGTAATCATTTTGAAACTAAAGCATTAGATTTAATGTTAATTTTATCCAATCAAGATTCCAAGTTTGCTACGTGTGTAACATGAAAAAGAACCTAGTCACTACTAGGTTTTTTGTTGTCTAAATTGAGCAGATGATAATATGGTTTTAAACCTAAAATCTAAAAAAATATCCCTCACCTGTTAAATAGATTACATGATAATTGTTCGAAAAACTCAATAGTCATATAGGAATTTATATTGAAATATAGTATAATTTAGTTAACTGAGTACTTGGAGGAAACTATGATAGATATTAATGTTGTTAAAGAAAAAGTTAATAAACTTTCAAAAAGATTAGATAGTTTAAATATTGATAGTATTTTTATAGAGCAAGATGGCAAATTGGATAGTTTTTTTTATAATGCAGAAAAATCACATGAATTAAGAAGTTGTGCAAAACTATTAGTGTCTATGGCAATAGGAATAGCAATAGAAGATAAAATGTTAGTTGATGGAGTTCCTTTATCGTTAGATACAAAAATATATCCTTCAATAAAAAAATTAGTAGATATTAAAAGTAAAAATAATTTATCAAAAATTCAAAAATGGACAGTTAAAAATTTACTAACACATACTACAGGTTATGAAAGTCAAATGATGTCTGAAAGATATATTAAAGACATAGAGAAAAATGAATTATTAAATTATGCCTTAAACTATGATATTCCATTTGAGGTAGGAACAAGATTTGCTTACAATAATGTAGAACCTTTTGTTTTATCGGTATTTTTTCAAGAAACATTTGGAGTGAATTTAAAAGATTATATAAATGAAAAGATATTTAAAAATTTGAACATTGAAGAATTTGAATGGAATAATTATGGGAAGTATTGTCCAGCATCTACAGGTTTATATTTAAAACATTCTGATTTTCATAAAATAGGACAACTTTTATTAAATAATGGAAAATATAATGATGAGCAAATCATTCCAGAAAATTGGATAAGAGAAATGTCATCAATGCAATTAGAAACACCATCTGCATATAAACCAGAAAGAGTTTTACCTAAAATAGGTATTGGATATTACACTTTTATTTCAAGAGACGGTTATATTTTTAGAGATGGATCTAATGGGCAATATATTATTGTAAACAAAGAGAAAAAATTGTTAATAACTATAATGTCATCAGAAAAAGATATGAAGACTGTTACAGAAATTTTAAGAAATATAATATAATTGATATTTGACGAAAGGAAAAATCATATGAGAAAAATTGGTCCTAAAGAAAATTTGTTACCTGATCAAGAAGATAATGTAAATAAAATGTTTTATAGAGATTATCAGACAGATTATTTTAATATCAAAATAAGTTTATTAACAGATTTATTATTAAATACAAAAGAAAATGTTGAAAGATTATCGAATAAATCTTTTAAATTAGGAAAAATAGACTTTAAAACTTTAGATTGTTCTGATACTGAAGAGGTAACTAATTTTGTCAAAAGTGAAATTGTAAGTGAATATTATCATTGCTTGGAAACTTTTATGAGATTATTTATTTCTCATGCTATGATGCCTTTATGTCCATTAATGGAGTTAACATCTATGAATATGCAAGAATATCATAAACACTTAAATTGGATAGCAGAGGGAGATTTTAATAATTTAAATGATTATTATAATGGAGATAAAACTATTTCTTTAATTTTACTAGGTAATACTGATTACAAACTTGGTGGTATAACCGATGATAATTTTTCAAATCTTAAGAATTGGATTATTTATTGTGCACAGGAATTACAAAAGATGAGCGAATATAATTCTCATAAGCATGGATTAAGTATGTTTGTTGGAAAAGGAAAAATAAAAGTAACTAATCCAGAGGATGGTGAAATATTATTAGAAAAAGCAGGAGATTCAGTTCATATATTAGAAAAAACTGATACTGGAACTAGGTATGAATTTTCTATAAAAAATATATTTGTAGAATATGATTATAAAGTAACACTTATTCTTTTTTACAATGAAATGATTAATAATATTATTGAAATTGGCAAGTGGCATTATGTTACAAAAGAAAAAAAGAAAACTATTTCAGGATTACACTTTATGATGCTTGATTACTTTGAGTTTAGAGATATGTTTTATGAAAAAGGCAATATCGGTGCTCTATTAACATCTTATAGTACTAAACTTGCTTATGAAAGCGACTTAGAAGAAGTGAATTATAAATAAGTTGAAATGTTAAAAGAAAGAGGAGATAAAAATGGCAAGACTTTGTATAATTAGAAATATTGATTCTGCTCATGGAAAACACATTCATGGACATACATTTAGAATCGAAATTAATTTTGTAGATAAATTAGTTAATAATATGGTAGGCAATTTAGATTTTCATGAAATTAATCCAAAAATCGATTCAGTTATAGGTAAGTTAGATAAAACCTATATAGATGATATTATTGGAACTAGAGCTACCATAGAAAATATAGCTATTTATATTATTAATGAATTAAAAGATATAAACAATTTAAATTCAGTTATTGTTTGGGAAGGTTCCGATAAATATGCTGAAATATTTAAGGAGGAGTTAGAAAATGAAAAATAATTATTTATTAGTACATGGAAGTTTTGGAAGTCCATTTTCAAATTGGATT
>CATKEA010000099.1 GCA_949746915.1 uncultured Bacilli bacterium | reverse complement strand
TAAAAATATGTATTTAAGAAATATCTTTTTTGAATATTTTAGTTAGTAATAATATAAATATTTTCAATTTAATTTAATTTTTGCATATAATTAAATAGGTGATGATAATGTCGAAAGAAACTTTTAAATCTTTTGTAAGAGATAATCCATCCCTTTTAGAGCATGTTAATAATGGGAGTATGACTTGGCAAAGATTTTATGAGATGTATGATGTTTATGGAGAAAATAGTTCTGTTTGGAATACATATTTAAATAATGGTTTTTCAAGTAGTAGTAATATTGATGTTGAAAGATCTAGTAATAATACAGCTAATCAGTCATTACTCGGAGATACTTCACTTAAAGATTTGTTTAATATGGTTAAAACAATTGATTTAGATACGGTTAGAAGAGGGATAGATGGACTTACCAAAGCAGTTAATTTAGTTCAAGATTTAAGTAGTTCAAAACCAAAGGAGCAACAACAGTCAACATATGAAGCTCGGCCAATGTATAAATACTTTGAGGATTAATGAATCTAGCTTGTCAGTTTGCAATAAAAAATAATCAGTATCTATATCGCTTTTTAAGAGAAAACTCATATTGGTATAAAGAACTAAATAGAAATCCAGATAGTCTTAAACAGATGGAACAACAGATGAAGGAATATTATAAATTAACTCCAAAAGATAAGATGGATGAACTTTCTAAAAAGATTGAATTGATAAGAACATTTATGGATGTTTTAAGATAGTTTTATAACAAAGTGTAACGATTATTATGCTTTGTTTTTATTTGTTTTTCTTTTAAATACTAGTTATACATGATATAATAATACTAGATTTTATAAGATGAATAGAGGTGATAACTATGGAGATTAGCAACCATATAAAAGAAAAATTGAAGTTAGTACCAGAGTCTCCTGGTAGTTATCAGATGAAAAATAAAGATGGTATTATTATATACGTAGGTAAAGCTAAAAATTTAAAGAATAGAGTTAAAAGTTATTTTACTGGGACAGTTACAGGTAAAACAGCAATGTTAGTTAGTGATATTGTTGATTTTGAATATATTGTTACTACTAGTGAGTTAGAATCACTTATTTTGGAAATTACTTTAATTAAAAAGTATAATCCTAAATATAATATTTTACTTAAAGATGATAAAAGTTATCCTTATATAGAACTTACTCAAGAAAAGTTTCCTCGTCTTAAAGTAGTTAGAAATGTTAATAGAAAGAAAAATAAAAGTAAATTGTTTGGACCATATCCTAATGTAACAGCAGCTAGGAAAACAGTTAATATGTTAAATAGAATATATCCTCTTAGGAAGTGTGAAAATTTAAAGAAGGATTTGTGTTTGTATTATCATTTGAATGAATGTCTTGGTTATTGTAAAAAAGAAGTTGTTAAAGAAGATGTTGATGTTATGACTAGTGAGATTGTGTCTTTTTTAAAGGGAAATAGTACTATTGTTACTAAAAAACTTGAAGAAGAAATGATGAATGCTAGTATGGCACTTAATTATGAAAAAGCGTTGGAATTAAAGAACATGCTTGATGATGTTAATATTACACTTACTAAGCAAAGAATAGATTTGAATCATAATTATAATTTTGATGTTTTTAATTATTATGTGGAAAATAATTATTTGTCAGTTCAAGTTTTCTTTATTAGGGAAGGTCTTCTTTTTGGGAGACATGATGATATTTTTACTTGTGTTAATTATGAAGATGAATTTATGGAATATATTATTAAGTTTTATGAAAAGAATAATGTTTTACCAAAAGAAATCGTTGTTCCAAATATTATAGATAAGGATTTACTTGGGGATTTTTTAGGAGTTAATGTTTTAATTCCTCAAAAAGGCGATATTAAAAAGTTATTAGATATGGCTTATTCTAATGCTAAGATACTTTTAGAAGAAAAATTTGAAACTTTGAAAAAGCAAGATGATGTTAGGCTTGCTGCTCAGGAAGAATTACGTCAGTTACTCGGACTTTCTAAATTATCACGAATTGAATCTTTTGATAATTCTCATTTATTTGGAACTTTCTATGTTGGTGGAATGGTGACATTTGTTGATTTTTTACCTAGTAAAGATGATTATCGAAAGTTTAAAGTTTCAACTGATGTTAAGGATGATCTGTCTGCTATGAGGGAAGTAATTTATAGAAGATATTATAAAGTTTTGATGGAAAATTTAGAGAAACCAGATATTGTTTTAGTAGATGGTGGAGAATTACAGGTTAGTGTTGCTAAAGAGATAATTGATTCTTTGCATTTAGATATTAAAGTAGTTGGATTAAAGAAAGATGATAAGCATCGTACTAGTATTCTTGTAAATGATAATTTAAAGGAGATTGCTATAGATCATAATAGTAATTTATTCTTATTTTTAGCAAAGATTCAAGAAGAAGTGCATAGATATGCAATAACATATCATAGAAATATTAAAAGTAAGGGTGCACTTTCTAGTTTGCTTGATGTAGTTGAGGGAATAGGTGAGGTAAGAAAAAAAGAGTTACTTCGTAAGTTTGGCTCACTTAAGAAGATGAGGGAAGCAAGTGTTGCTGAGCTTGAAAAAGTGTTAAATAAAGATGTTGCAGTAAGGCTTTATAATTATTTACAAGATATTGATATGAAGTAGGTGGTATAGTGAATAAAATTCAGGTAATGAGTGAAGATTTGGCTAATAAGATAGCGGCTGGTGAAGTTGTTGAAAAATGTATGAATGTTGTTAAAGAATTAGTTGAAAATTCGATTGATGCAGGTAGTAGTGAAGTGAAAATTGAACTTTTAGATTCTGGTGTTCGTGAAATAAAAATTATCGATAATGGTATTGGAATGACAAGAGATGATGCTGTAGTTGCTTTTCAAAGACATGCTACTAGTAAGCTTAAAACATTAGATGATTTGTTTCATATTGATTCTTTAGGTTTTAGAGGAGAGGCACTTCCTTCAATTGCAGCGGTTAGTCATACAACATTACAAACTAGTGATGGTGAGGAGGGGACGATTGTTGAAATAGATGGTGGGAAAATAGTTGATGTTAGTAGTGCTGACATTAGAAAAGGAACAACTATTACAGTTAGAGATTTATTTTATAATACACCAGTTAGACTTAAGTATTTAAAAAATTTATATACTGAATTAGCTAATATTACTGATTATGTTAACAAGATGGCTTTGTCGTATCCTAATATTCGTTTTATTTTGAAAAATAATGAGAAAACTTTATTAAATACTGATGGCAGTGGACGCTTGTTAAAAGTTATTAATGATATATATGGTTTAGATGTTACAAAGAAAATGGTAGAGATTAATGGTGGAAACGAAGATTATTCATTGAGTGGTTTTATATCATATCCTGAACTTATGAAGAGTACTAAAAATAGTATTACAGTTTTGGTTAATGGTCGTGTTATTAAAAATAATGATATTATAAGAATGATTACAGATAGTTACCATACATATATGCCACATGATAAATATCCAATAGCTGTTTTATTGTTGGATGTTGATCCAATTTTAATAGATGTAAATATTCATCCAACAAAAATGGATATTAAGTTTTCTAAAATGAATACGTTAAGGGAATTGATTTGTGATGTTATAAGTAAGAGTTTATCTAAACTTACTTTAATACCTGAAGCGTCTAGAACTACTAGAATAGAAAATGGTGTTACTTCAATTACTAATAGTTATCAAAAACTTTATGATAATAATGAGTTTGATGTTACGAAAAAGGATGAAGAGTTTAAAGAATTTGAAAAGATGAGTCTTAATTTGGAAGTTAAGATAGAGGAAGATAATAATTATGAAGTTTGTGATACTGATGATGGTTATGATTATGATACTGTTATAGATACCTCAAATGATGAAAATCGAATTAAAGAAATGTATCCAGTTGGGTTAGTGCATGGAACTTATGTTGTAGCAGAAAATGAAGATGGTATGTTTTTAATTGATCAACATGCTGCTAATGAGAGAATTAATTATGAGTATTATTTAAAGGAAATGAGTAATCCTAAACCAAATGTTATGGATTTGTTAATTCCTATTAATATTGAATTACCTAGTAATGAGTATATTATTTTAAAGAACAATAGTAATATTTTAACTGATTTAGGTTTTAGTTTGGAGGAATTTGGTCTTAATACTTTTTTGATTAGAGCAGTTCCAATATGGCTTCCTAAGGGTAATGAGGAAAATGCAATTAAACATATATTTGAAATTATTACGACACATGAGTCATTTGATTTAAGTAAATTTGTTGATAAGGTTGCTGCTACAGTTGCTTGTAAGGCTAGTATTAAAGCGAATGATTTTATTACTCTTGATGATATGCGAGTACTTCTTTCTAGACTTCGCAAATGTAAAAATCCATTTACTTGTCCACATGGAAGACCAACTATTATTACATATTCAAAGTATGATTTAGAAAAAATGTTTAAGAGGAGTATGTAGAATGATTATTGTAATAATCGGCCCAACTGCTGTTGGAAAAACAAAGTTAAGTGTAGAACTTGCTAAAATTTATAATGCAGAAATTATTAATGGTGATGCTATGCAAGTATATAAGGGAATGGATATTGCTACTGCTAAAATAAAGGAAGAAGAAAAAGAAGGAATAGTTCATCATTTATTTGATATTTGTGATTATACAGATAATTACACTGTTTATGACTATCAAAGAGATGCTCGATTTAAAATAGAGGATATTATGTCGAGAGGAAGAAATGTTATTATTGTTGGTGGTACAGGTTTATATATTAAGGCAGCGCTTTATGATTATCGTTTTAAAGAAGAAGAAACAAGAAGAAAGTATGATCATTTGAGTGATGAAGATTTATATCAGATGGTAAAAAAAATTGATAAAAGTATTGATATTCATATGAATAATCGTAGAAGGCTTGAGAGGTTTTTGGAAAAATGTGATAATGATAGTATTACAGAAAATTGTGGTGATACGAAGTTATATGATTTTTTTACAATTGGTCTTACGACTAATAGAGATCTACTTTATGAGAAGATTAATAATAGAGTCGATTTAATGATTAAAGATGGTTTATTAGAAGAGGCAAGAAAATTTTATGATAGAGGTGTTTCTTCAAAGGCTCTTAAAACAGGTATTGGATATAAAGAGTTATTTGAATATTTTGATGGTAAAGTTACTTTAGATCAGGCTTTGTATAATATAAAGAAAAACTCTAGGCATTATGCTAAGAGACAATATACTTTTTTTAATAATAAGTTTGATGTTACTTGGTTTGATACTGATTATGATGATTTTAATAAGACAGTTTTAAGTGTAGAAGATTTTATAGATAGTAATATTAGTTTTGATAGTAGTATAGATTTATAAGTTATTTTGAAAAAACGAAGAGCTAATTAGGTTAATTTTTGATTAGTAAGTTTTTAAGTATATAATAAATGGAAGTGTTAGATAAATTAATATTAAAAAGATAGCTTATTAGTTTTGCTATCTTTTATTTTGCTTCAATATAGATATCTTTGTTGAAATTATGTTGTTCTTTTTCAATTGTATGTAGTTCTTCAGTTGTAATTAGAAAATAATCGTATTCTAGAATATCAATAGTATTGCCTTGTTCATCTTTTACAACTGGATCATCCCAAGTAAGATCTAAGTGATACCAATTATTATCTAAGTTTACAAGATTCCAGACATGATTTTCACTTGATATTTTATAATTATTAACACCAAAACGATCTAGGAAAATTTTCATAGCATCACTGTATCCACCACAGATGCCATAACCTTGAAGTAGAGTACCATAAGCAGTATTTGATCTATAGATACTTTCTTTTTTATCACTTCTTGCTGAATCATATTTACTATTGTTTATTATGTAATCATGTACAGCTTTTATTTTATCTTTAATTGTCATTTCTGGAGTAATGATTTCTTTTATTATTAAATCAACTTTACTATTTATTGCTGCTATTTCATTTTCTTTATAAGTATGTCGTATTTTTAAGGTAACTTTTCCAGTTGAATCATATTCAGTTTCCAAGTTTTTGAAACTGTTAAAAGGATGAACAAAATTATTAATGTTTGATAAAAGTTGTTGGTTTCCTGAAACATAGAGAACTTCATCAAGGCATTCTGAATAATTTTTTGGACAATAAAAGACGAATTGTTCGTTTCCAGCATTTAAAGCGGTGTAATATATATTAATAATATCTTTTCTTGATTTTGGTTCAAAGTTGTCTGTTTTTTGAAGATATAGATAATTGTTACTTATTAAGTAGTCGTTATTTTTTAAAATACTTATTTCTTTTTTTATAAAAAAGTTATTTAAAATAAATACTACTATTTCTTCTTGATAGTAGTAGGTAAAACCTAGTATTGCTAGTAGCACTAAAAAAACACCCATTTTTGCTTTCTTTTTCATCTTATCACCTATAGTTTTATAATAGCATAAATTCTTAAAAAAAAGAAGTCACTTATTTGACTTCTTTACATGTTATTATTCATTTTTGTTAAGCGAGATTTTTCTCTTGCTGCTTTATTTTTATGAACAAGTCCACTAGAAACTGCTTTGTCAATTCTTTTAATAGCAACTTTTAAGTTTTCGTTTGCCATTTCTTTTTCTCCAGCTTTAACTGCTTTTTCAGTTTTTTTAATAGCAGTTCTCATACTTGAAGTTACTACAGTATTATTTTCGCATTTTTTTCTGCTAGTGATTACTCTTTTCTTAGCACTTTTGATATTTGGCATAGTTTTTCACCTCTCTTTTTTATCGCTACAACTAATTTTAGCAAATTTTTATATAAAAAGCAAATAAAATTGTATTTTTTTGCAGAAAATAACTATAGGTGATAAAAATGCATGAGATAGATTTAAAAAAATTTAATGTTAGATCAGACTTAGTTGTCGATTTATTTAATCTCGATGATGATATTGATGGAGTTAAGGTAAAGAAAACTACTATAAAAAATACTAATGTAATTGATGTGGAGCTTGAAAGAGATGTTTTAGAGCTAGGCAAAAGGAAAGGAAAGTACATTACAATAAGTTTCAATGATGTAACAGATACGACTAATTATCAAAATGTGATAACAGCTCTTTCAATTGAGTTAAAAGAAATGCTTGAATATTTAAAAATAGATGATAGTAAAAAATGTCTAGTGATAGGTCTTGGAAATAAAGATTCAACTCCTGATTCACTTGGTCCAAAGGTTGTTGATAGCATCTTAGTTACTAAGTATTTATTTGATTTAAGCGAGGTTGAAGTTGAGAAAGGATATCGAAATGTTTCTAGTTTTATTCCTGGAGTAACAGGAGTAACTGGACTTGAGAGTGCTGATGTTATAAGAGGAATAGTAAAGGAAACAAAACCAGATTTTTTAATTGTTATTGATGCTCTTCTTTCTAGTAGTATAGAAAGAATAAATAAGACGATTCAGCTTACTAATACAGGGATAAGTCCAGGAGCTGGAGTTATGCAAAATAGAAAGGAAGTAACTGAAGAGTTACTTGGTATTCCAGTTATTTCACTTGGAGTACCTACAGTTATTGATTTAATAACAATTGTTAAAGATACAATTAAATTTATGATGAAGCAGTTTAGCTATAATAAGGAAACTATTAATAAATCTAGTCGTAAACTTGCTCCAGTTACTAGTATAAATTATTTAAATCATGAAGAAAAACTTACTAATGAGGAGAAAGAAAAGTTACTTGGAATGGTTGGAAATTTAGATGATGATGAACTTAAGGCTTTGATATTTGAAGTATTAACACCAATTGGTTTTAATATGATTGTAACTCCTAAAGAGGTTGATTTTCAGATTGAAAAGCTATCATCATTAATTGGTTCAGGGATAAATAGTGCTCTTCATAAAAATAAAAGAATAAATAATTGATTTTCGAAAAAACGTCATTTTTTTCAGATACAATTTATTATAATCATAGTAGATGAGGTGATTATAATGAAAAGACAGAAAAAAAGACGTTTTAAAGTGCTGTTTTTTTTGACTATTATAGTGGTTACATTTTCTCTTACAATAAATTATCTTGATAAAAGTAATTTTGTAATATCTAATGAAGAGTTTTTGCGAATGGTTTTAGAAGAGGAAACCATTTATCGAAAAACAAATTTTGTCGAGAAGTTTTTTCAAAAGATAAAAGTATTTTCTAGTAATCCAGTAAAAATGCTTGATTTTAATACGGCATTAGTTAAAAATGATAAAGATGAAGATGATGAACCAACAAAAGATAGTGTTTATATAAAGGACCCTTATCCGAAGAAAGATTATAGTAAACCAACTATATACATATATAATACTCATCAATTAGAAGAATATTCTACTAGTAATGTAGAAAGTTATAATGTAGTTCCAAATGTAATGATGGCTAGTTATATTTTAAGAGAAAGATTATATGATTTAGGACATGTTTCTTTAGTTGAAGAGAATGATGTTAATAATTTTTTAATCACAAATAATTGGAACTATGCTTCTAGTTATAAGGTTACAAGATTACTTATGGAGGATGCTAAGGAAAAGAATCCGTCATTGAAATTTTTTATTGATTTACATAGAGACTCAGTAAATAGAAAGATTTCTACTACTACAATAAATGGTAAGAATTATGCTAAGATGATGTTTTTGCTTGGTTTAGAAAATGAAAATTATAAAGCTAATTTAGAGGTTATTGAGGCAATAGAAACTTTATTGCTTGAAAGATATCCAACTATTAGTAGAGGAATATATAAAAAGGAAGGAAAAGGTGTAAATGGTGTATATAATCAGGATTTTGATAAATATACTATATTAGTAGAAATGGGTGGTGAAGAGAATACGATTGATGAGGTTTTAAATTCGATTACGGCACTTGCAGAAGTGTTAGATGTTTATATAAGGAGCAATAATTTATGAAAAATGGAAAAGTTTTTAGATTTGTTGTTTTAATGCTTTTTGTAGTTTTTGCGGGTTTTTATATTGTTAGTTATTCTAATTATTATGATTATGATGCTAAAAAACGAATGACTTTGACTAAAGAACAAATAAAGCAGTTTGAAGAGGATGTTGAAAATGGTGTTAATATAGATGCTAAGAAATATCTTTCTATAAATGAAAAAAAATATAATAATAACATATCTAAGTTAACATATAAATTGTCTAGTACGATTGGTAAAACGATTGAAGCATCTTTGAATACAGTTTTTAATAAAGTAGCTGGTGCTATTAATAATTAGCATTTTACTTAAGTTTATTTTTATGATATATTCTAATTGGTGTATGTAATGAAAAATGGAAAAGTAGATAAGTCTATGGATGAAGTAGATGTTATTGTAAAAAATAATGATGTTTTAGATCAGGTTTTTAGTAAAAAGAGTTTGAATGTTAATAATAAAATAGAGATAGATAGTCTTATTAATCCAACTAAAAAATTTGTTAAGGCAATGTTCATTAATGAAGATAATTTAGAAAAAGATGAGATTTTATTGTCTTTTTCTTTTGATGAAGGTGAAGAAGTTACTACAATAAAAAGTGATGTAGTTGCTGATTTTAATTTAGTTGAGGATGCTCTTAGTAAGGAATTTGATGTTTACTTTGAACAGAGTAAGGAAAAATTAAATGAGTTAAAAGTTGAACAGGATGAAATTATTAAGGATATAGCTTTCGTCTTTGATAGTAAAGAACTTGAGGAAGAGAGCATTTTATTAGATGATTTATTGGAAAAACTAGAAAGTATGAGAAAACAGTTTCAAATTTTAAGCGAGTCTCTTAATTTTGATGAGATTTATAGATTTGGTAATACTTATTTTGATGATTTAGTAAATAAATATGCTAGTATTTTAGATAATGATATTATTATAAGAAAACAGATGGATACTATTAGAAATTCTAGTATATATTTAGAAATAGTTAAATCAATTAAAGAAATGGAAGAGGATAATTTTAATATTTCATTGATGTGTAAAATGAAAAAAGATGAGAGTTTAAATAGAGAAAAAGATTTTTATTTAACAAGTAATAAGATTCAAGAAATTGATGATATTAGTAAAAGTATTACAGCTTTTATTGAAGAAGAAGAAAAAATTATAAGAGATTTGGATTGGAAGATTAAAAATGCTGTTTCAACATATGAACAAGTTCAATATATTGTCGATGGTAATAATCGGGCATTACGCAATTTAATTGTTGCAGTTGCTGCTTCTAATTTTATTGGTAATAAGGGACTTAAAACAGCTTTTTTAGTAAGTGAAACATTTAGATTTATGAATGCAATTATGAGTGTTAATTTTAAAGAGGAAAAATCTATGAAGTTAGAAGTAATTGATTATAGTTTAGAAATAGAACAAGCTCTTAGTGATGTTGATGGTGTAAGAAGACAATTGGTTGATGCAAAAAAACAGATTAATGATATTTTTGATTATTTTAATAAGAATTTCAGGGAGTATGCAGATGTTATTCCAGAATATAAAGAGGTATTAGTTAAAATGCAATTTGTTATGGATGTTATAATAGAACAAAGTGAATTAGTGGAATTGAGTAATAAAGATTTGGAGAATCAACATAAGGTTAATTATGAAAAAGTAAAATTAAAAGAAGATTATTAGTTTTGGTATTTTAGAATTATTTTAATTAATCAATTTTGTTTTAGAGATACTAGTAGGTAGTTGCTAGTGTCTTTTATTTTTAATTTTATATGTAAATATTCTTTGTTTATACCGTTTTATTATGATAAAATATAAATGGTGATTAATATGAAAAACATTCGAAATTTTTCTATTATTGCGCATATAGATCATGGTAAAAGTACATTGGCAGATAGAATTCTTGAAATGACTGGCGCAGTTTCTAAAAGGGAAAGTAAAGAACAAATGCTTGATTCTATGGATTTAGAACGTGAAAGAGGTATTACAATAAAGTTAAATGCTGTTGAACTTAAATATGAGCTTGATGGTGAAGAATATATTTTACATTTGATAGATACTCCAGGACATGTTGATTTTTCTTATGAAGTTAGTAGAAGTTTAGCGGCATGTGAGGGTGCTATTTTGGTGGTTGATGCTGCTCAAGGAATAGAGGCACAGACG
This sequence comes from uncultured Bacilli bacterium, assembly GCA_949746915.1. Classification (GTDB taxonomy): domain Bacteria; phylum Bacillota_I; class Bacilli_A; order RF39; family UBA660; genus CATKEA01. Next base: position 3,021 of record CATKEA010000099.1, on the reverse strand, counting down.
TTAGCTAATTTGTATTTAGCGATGGAAAATGATTTGACAATTATTCCAGTTATCAATAAAATTGACTTGCCTAGTGCTGATGTTGAAAGAGTTACTAAGGAATTGGTAGATAATATTGGTTTTAGTAGTGATGAAATAATTTTAACAAGTGCTAAAACTGGAGTAGGGGTTAAAGAACTTATTGAAGCAATAATTAGAAGAATACCTTCTCCAGTTGGGAAGAGGGAGGAACCATTACAAGCTCTTATATTTGATAGTTTTTTTGATTCTTATCGTGGAGTTGTTGTTCTTATTAGAATTGTTAATGGTCGTCTAAAAGTTAAGGATACTATAAAACTTATGGAAACTGGTGCTACTTATGAAGTTGTTGAACTTGGGGTTATGAATCCCAAAGAAGAAAAACGGGATTATTTAGAAGCTGGAGATGTTGGTTTTATTACAGCAGCCATAAAAGATATTTCAGATATTAAAGTTGGGGATACTGTAACTCTTTCAAATAATGTTGCTTCTAAGCCTCTTCCTGGGTATAAGCCAATGAAGTCAATGGTTTTTTGTGGACTTTATCCAATCGAATCTAATAGATTTGAGGATTTACGTGAAGCTTTAAATAAATTAAAACTTAATGATGCATCTTTATTATTTGAACCTGAAACTTCGAAGGCTTTAGGTTTTGGGTTTAGATGTGGTTTTCTTGGACTTTTACATATGGAGATTATTGAGGAGCGTATTGAAAGAGAGTTTGGTATTGATATAATTGCAACTAGTCCTTCTGTTGTTTATGAGGTTTATCTTACTGATGGCAGTATTATTCAAGTTGATTCTCCTAGCAAATTACCAGATAGACAAAAAATAGCAATGATAAAAGAGCCATTTATTAAAACAAATATTTTTACTCCTACAGAATATATTGGTGCTATAATGGATTTGTGTCAGGAAAAACGTGGTATTTATGATAAAATGGATTATATTGATCCAACTAGAGTTAATATTCATTATGAATTACCTTTGTCAGAGATTGTGTATGATTTTTTTGATAAATTAAAATCGTATACTAAAGGGTACGCTTCATTTGACTATGAATTAATTGGTAATAGAGAAAGTGATTTAGTTAAAATGGATATTTTATTAAATGGTGATAATGTCGATGCCCTAAGTACTATTGTTCATAAGGATTTCGCATATCCAAGAGGTAAAACAATAGTAGAGAATCTTAAGGAGCTTATTCCTAGACAATTATTTGAAGTTCCAATTCAAGCAAGTATTGGAAATAAGGTTGTAGCTAGAACAGATATCAAGGCACTTCGTAAGGATGTTTTGGCAAAATGTTATGGTGGAGATATAACTAGAAAGAGAAAGTTACTGGAAAAACAAAAAGAAGGTAAGAAAAGAATGAAGAGAGTGGGAAGTATTGAAATTCCTCAGGAAGCTTTTTTATCTGTCTTAAGTATGGACAGTAGTAAGGAGAAAAAGTAATGGCAAAAGAAGAAAAAAAGAAGAATAGTAAGATTAATTTAAAAAGTGAAAAGGTAGGAAAAGAAATCTCAGAGTTTAAAAAGTTTATTATGCGTGGAAATATTGTTGATATGGCAGTTGGTGTTATTATTGGATCAGCTTTTAGTAGTATTGTAACTAGTTTGGTTAATGATATTTTAATGCCTGTTATTGGTGTATTTTTAGGTGGAGTTGATTTTACTAGTTTAAAAGTTACAATTTTAAAAGATGCTACTATTAACTATGGTGTTTTTATTCAAAATATAATTAACTTTTTAATAATTGCAGTAAGTGTGTTTGTCTTTATAAAAATAGTTAATAAAATATTTCTTAAATTTAAGGAAGTTCCTAAAGAGGAACCGAAAAAGAAGTCAGATGATATTTTATTGTTAGAGGAAATTAGGGATTTATTAAAGGAACAAAGTAATAAAAATGTTAAAGCAAAATAGAGTTAAAGCAATGTATGTACATATTCCTTTTTGTGAGAGAATATGTAGTTATTGTGATTTTTGTAAAGTTTTATATGATGATAAGTTTGTAGCTAATTATTTAACAGCATTAAAAATGGAACTTGATGGTATATATAAAGATGAGGTATTAGATACATTATATATAGGTGGAGGAACTCCAAGTAGTTTGAGTGTTGAAGAAGTAGAAAAACTTTTTGAGATACTTAGTCGTGTAAAACTTAGTTCTAATTATGAATATACATTTGAAGCTAATTCGGAATCACTTACTAAAGAGAAAATAGATCTTTTAAAAAAATATGGTGTTAATAGAATTAGTATTGGTGTTGAATCTACTAAGAAAAAGTTTTTGAAGTTATTAAATAGGAGTTTAGATAAAAAGTTGTTGGTTAAGACAATTGGTTATTTAAAAGATATTGGAATATCTAATATAAATCTTGATTTGATTTATGCACTTGATTGTCAAAGTTTGCAAGATTTAGAAGATGATCTTTCTTTTTTTCTTAGTTTAGATATTCCACATATATCAACTTATTCTTTAATAATTGAAAAACATACACTTCTTTATATAAATGGAGTTAAGGAAGTTGATTCTGATCTTGATTTAAAAATGTATCATTTGATTTGTAAAAAATTAGTTGAGAATGGTTATCAGCACTATGAAGTTAGTAATTTTTGTAAGCCTTTTTATCATTCAAAGCATAATATGACATATTGGAAGAATGAAGAATATTATGGAATAGGACTTGGAAGTAGTGGTTTTTTAGGAAATGTTAGGTACACTAATACTAGAAGTTTAAAAGATTATTGTGCTGGTAAATTTGTATTAGAAAAACAAGAACTGGATGATTATATGAATATTGAAAATGAAATAATGTTAGGGCTTAGAACGACTGTTGGTATTGATAAAAATAATTTTTTTAAAAGATATCATAGAAAGATAGAAGATATTTTTGATATAGATTTTTTAATTAGTAAAGGAGTTTTATTATCAGATAGTAATTATCTTAAAGTTAGTGCTGATTATTTTTATGTTTTAAATAGTGTTCTTGTTAATATTTTG
>CATKEA010000098.1 GCA_949746915.1 uncultured Bacilli bacterium | reverse complement strand
GGATACTTTTTATATATTAATTATAATTTTGATATTAAACTTGATTTAAGTTATTAATTGCTGATTAATATATTATTTTAAATGGAAAATCAGGTGCTCCATTCTTCTGACACTACTTATTTAAGCAGTCAATACTTTGTTTAAATGATTCAATTTTTTTCTTCTCTTAAAATATAAATTAGTAACTGAGCTGATGGTGAGTTTTTTTATTACTAGATTACGTTGTCATTTCTTTTAATTAGAAATCAATTGGATACCTATTTTTATCTTAAAGTTAGTGTTCATAAACACTATAATTTAATTCTTTATGATTTTCTATATACAATAGTTTTAACTATTTATTTACACAAGCTTATTGATATATTCTTATTTGTTTTCATGGATTTGATATGGATTATTTGCTGTTCCATTTCCACTATTTATAAGAATTCCAGAGTTTAGAGATACAGATGGGCGAATACCAATTGATACTTCTGGATAATCTTCATGAGGATTTTTTACATCGTTGGGCAAGGCAGATCCACCATAACTTACGGCAAATACGTCTGTATTATGAGTAGTTATTTTATCAATATAGACGTAATTAGAGGGAGTCATGGTCCACCAGGATTGATTTGTGCATAAATAACTTTTTCTACTTCCTTTATATCCATGTCCAGCGAATGTTGCTTCATCGGCTGTTAAAACAGCTACTGGATAAGTTAGCTTTCCATTTCCTTTGGTACTACTTACTGTAAACTTATCATTATTATTAGGGCACACAAGACTTAGCTTTGGCTTATTATTAAGATAAAGATTTTCATTGCCCTCGTAATATATTACAACATCCGTCTCATCACTGTCATCACGTGCAATCCGTCGATTATTGCACCATACTGTATCTTCTAAATATTTAGTATAATTAGTCATATTTTTACTATACCAATCATCTATATATGTTTTTATCGTTGAATTATTTGCGTTTGTTGTTTCTGGATACATGTATCCTACATAATCGGCTGAATCATATTTTGTATTAAATGCGCCGAATCTAATTTGAGTTGATGTTCCTGTTGTATTTGTACATCCACCATTACTATCAGGTGCTCCATTATATATTAATTTAATACCAGCAGTGTCTGTTGTTCTTACTATCTTCCAACAAAGGCGTGCAAACTTAACATTATTATTAGTTACTTCTCCTCTGTAATAGTAAATTGGATTGGTATCATTTATGGTACTAGATAATTTATAGATTCCTTTTCCATTTGTATCTGATGGAGCGGCTCCAAAATCTATTCCTGTACTACTTGATACATAGGTACTACTAGTATTATCAAGTGGTGCTGATGCTGTTATGGTTCTGTATAATTGCACAAGTGGTGTTGCCTTAGTTGTTACTACACTACTTGTCCTTCCTGCTTTATCTATCACTTTAATTGCAAATGTATATTCTTTGAATGAAAGTCCAGTAAATGTATAAGTACTAGTCGCACTTGTTTGCCAGGTACTTCCATTATCTTTACTATAATAATATGTAGAAATTCCAGAACCACTATCACTAGAACTTGCTGCACTAAGTGTTATACTACTATCTCCACGATTAGCATTTACCTGAGCAATCGGATTAACAGTATCTACCTTATAGGCTTGAGAACAGGTTACACTATTTGTTCTTCCTGCATTATCTGTTGTTTGGACACAGACTTTTTGTGCTGAAGCATTTGTTCCTAAAGTAACACTAAATTCATTATTACTTAATGTTGCCATTGTATCTGGTGTACAAGTATCATTTGTTGTTACACAATATTTAGCACTTGCTACTTTTGAATCTAAATCACTTACTGTTACTTTTACAGATAGTGCTGTGTACCAATTATTTGTTCCTGATGTACTACTTGCTATAGAAAAGTTTTGACTAGGATCTGTAGTATCTACTTTATATGTATTACTACATTTAATATCCGATGTATTATTGGCATTATCTGTTACTTGTGAACATACTTTTTGTGCTGAAACATTTGAAGTTAATGTTACTGTATAACTGTTACTACTAATTGTTGCAGTTACATCTGGTGTACAAGTATCATTTGTTGTTACACAATACTTTGCTGTTTTTATTCCTGATAAATTGTCAGATAAATCTACTTTTATATTTAAGTCTTGATACCATTCATTTGTTCCCTGTGTACTATTTGGCGTTGAAAAACTACTTGTTGGTGATTCTCTATCTATCTTATCAATTACTATTTGTTTAGTTGTTATGTGATCATATGCATCTTTGATACTAATATAATAAGTACCATTCTCTTCTACTTCTACTGTTTTACTGTATTCTAGTGGTGTTTCATCTATCGCTTTCCAGTGATATTCTCCTTCTGTTCTTGTTATACTTACTCCGCTTAAACCTATTATATCATCTGTTGCTATTATTGTTATTGTATCACTTAATCCATAACTACTTAATTTATTTCTTACTTCTAACTCTGGTGCTTTTGTATCTATTGTTGTAGTTGAATATGCTTTGTAATTAATGTTTCCAACCTTATCTTTTATCCAGATATAGTAAGTTGTGTTTTTACTTATTGTAAATTTTATTGTTTTGGTATTGGTACTATTTCTAGCAAATTCTTCAAAACTATCCCATTCTGTTGGTTCTATGTTACTTTCTGTTATTTTGTAACCTAATAGTCCTGATTTTTCATCTTTAAAATTGATTGTTAGTTCAATAGTTTCCTGTTTATCATTTGTTTCTATTTCAATAGTTGGTGCTGTTTGATCTAGTTTTGTTGTTTCTACTTCTACTTCTTTAATATTTCCTACTTCATCTTTTACATAGACTATATGTTTTCCTTCTTCTGTTAATGTGACATCTATTGTTATATCTTTTCCTGGATTTTCTACGAGATAAAAGTTCTCTCCATCTGGTGAGTATTCTACTATATCATAACCCTCTCCATTTACTGTTATTGTTATTTCTTCTTTCTCTTTTGATATCTCTTCATTCTTACTTCCAACGCTTGTTTCTATCTCATTTTCTAAATCTATTTCTTCCTTATATGTTGCTGTTATTGTTACCTTACTAGTAAATGTTGTATTCATTACTTCTTTTATTGCTGGTGTTTCTTCATCCATCCACATTTTTAAGGTATATGTTATCTCTTCATTTGCCCTTAATGCTCCACTTGTTAGTTTATGTGACATATCTGCATTTTCTATTGTGGTTTCTACCTCTTTAAATGTATTTAAGTTCTTTCCTTTATTATTATTTAACGATACTCTTATATACTTATTTGGTAACTTCTTTTCTTCTATTAACTCTTCTAAATTTACCTGATAATATGCTGGCGTTTCACATATATTTTTTATCGTAAATGTATAACCATCATATTCCATTGCTTCTTCATCTCTTGTTGGCATGACACTTTCCATTGTAATTCCGTTGGACTCATTAAGCATCTTGACTCTGAAACATTTCGTTCTTATAGTATTGGACTCTTTTTGTTTATATGTTTTCTGCCACAAAGCATAAGTTCCTCCTACTACACTTATTATTAGTAGTAACAGGATTCCTCCTAATATGCTTTTTCTATGTTTCTTAAAGTACCCCCCCCCCAGGTTGATTTTTTTACATTTTCCACAGTTCCCATTTTATCACTCCTATATTTTTCTTATATTATTAAGTTTACAAATTAATTAACTTTTTGTCAAATAAAAATTCTTAATATAAAAAGAGACTTTTAGTCCCTTATTAATTATTTACAGTAAATCTTATCATTTTTACATTGTCATCTAACTTAGCAAATGTATAGCCATTCTTTTTACCATATCTAATAATATCACGAATAGCATCTTTAGTATGATACTTTATATCGTGCATTAAAACAATATTAGGTCGTGATTTAGATAAATTATTAGTTACATTCTTATAAACACAACCTTTTTTATCACTAACACTTGCCTTAGCACAAGTCCAAGCATCACTAGCATCTACATTCCAGTCATAATAACGATATCCTCTATTTAAAACTTCATTTGTTAAAGTTGTCATAATCTTACTACCCTTATCATATCTTCTACTTATAGTATTACTTGAACCACCTGGGAATCTGATTATATTAGATTTTACTCCAGTTATTCTTTCAACTCTTGATTGAACAGTTTCTAAATCTTTAAAATAATTATCAACCGAAGAATAAACTTTGGCATAATCATGACTTGCCGTATGAAGTGCAACAGCATGTCCTTCATCAAATTCTCTTTTAATTAAATTATCTGGTCCACTGTTAGTAACAAAGAAAGTTGCTTTAACACCTTCGTCCTTTAAAACATCTAAAATATCTGGTGTTGTTGCAGAACTTGGTCCATCATCAAATGTTAAATATATAACTCCTGGTTTACTTTCCCCACTATTGACATCAGTTTTTTTGTATACCAAGACTTTTCTTGTGATGGTTGTTTCATTTTTATTAGAATCTGTTACTTTATATGTAATTTCATAGACTCCTTCTTTAGTAGTATCTACTTTACCATTTACTTCTACTTTATCTGTTAAATCTCCATCACAGTTATCTGTAGCTTCATATCCAGGTTCCTTATACTCGTTTTCCAATTTAACATAATAAGTTTCTCCACCTGTTAATGTTATCTTTGGGGCATCTTTATCAACGCGATTAAGTTTTCTTATCATCTCTATTTTATTTCTACTAGAGTCTTCAACTTTATAAATTATCTTATCTTTATTTTTAGTAATTTTAACTTTATCTGTTAAATCTCCATCATACTCATCATAAGCTTTATAGCCATCTTCTTTATATTCACCATTTGGACATACATTAACTTCTTTTTCTCCAGTTAGTTCAATTACTGGATCCTTTTCATCGACTACTTCAATAGTACGAGATACAGTTATATTAAAGATACTCTTTTTGACATTATAACTTATTTTATATTTTCCAACTGTTTTAGTATCAACACTACCAGTTCTTGTTAAATCTTTTGTTACATCTTTACCAAGAAATTTTCCTGTTGCTCCAGCCTCCTCGTATTTTTCACCATAATTAATTTTGATATGTTTCTTTCCTTTTAAAATTATTTTTGGTGAAAAAATATAAAATCCTAAAGAAATAACTAAAAAGAACCCCACAAAAAGTGATGTATATAGCATTCCTTTTTTACTAAGTCTACGTTTTACAACGATGTTTTTCTTTTTATTATTTCTACTTTCTTCTTTTCTTTGGACTCTAGATTTAATTTCTTTTTTATTTAGCTCTAAATCATCATCATATTTTTCCATTAATATCAACTCCATATTACATATATTATACACCAGATATACAATTCAAAGCATAAATTCTCTAAAATATTTAAAAGATTGTCAAAGTTAGACAATCTTATTCAATTGATTTCTTTTTAATAAATTCACGAAGTATCTTAGTAAGTGCCCTTTTTTCAATTCTAGATACATAGCTTCTTGAAATATGTAATTCTTTAGCAATTACTTTTTGAGTTTGTTCTATTTTATTATTTAGTCCATAACGTCTTTCAATTATTTCTCTTTCTCTAGGAGATAGAACATTAATATATTCTTTTAAAAGTTTTATATTATCTTTTTTATCTATTTCATCTATGAAATCTGGTTTGGGAGCTTTTAAGATATCAATAATAGTTATTTCATTACCATCTTTATCAAATCCAACAAATTCATTTAAAGAAATATTCTTACTGTTTTTATTATTACTTCTAAAATACATTAGAATTTCATTTTCTATACATCTAGCACAATATGTAGTTATTTTAGTTCCATGACTTTTAGAAAAAGAATCAATTCCTTTGATAAGTCCGATTGTTCCAATACTTATTAAATCATCTTGATCATTTTGTTTACATTCAAACTTCTTCACAATATGAGCAACTAATCGTAGATTATGTTCAATTAACTTATTTCTAGCGTCTTGGTCTCCTTCTAAGAACTTAGCTATGTAGTAGTCCTCTTCCTCTTTAGTTAAAGGATCTGGGAAGACATTATTTGAATAACTTGCTGTAAAAAAAGAGAGGTTAGAAAAAAGCATCTTTAATAGTCTTCTAAACATTTCACTTCACCTAATAAAATATATGTCGATATATGTTTTAAAATACCTAATAATATAAAAAGAAATACCCATTAAGTGGATATTTCTTATACTAAATTATTTATTTTCTTCTTTTAAGAAATCAATTACTTTTCTCATTTCAAGATCGTATTTAATCATTTCTAAACCACCAAAGGCATTTACAAAATCTTCTTCTGTCATTTGATATTTCTTAGATAGTTCTTCTTTTTCTTTTTGAACTTCTTCTTCAGTAACTTCTATTTTTTCAAGTTTGATTATTTCTTCCATCATTAATCTATATAATACATGTTGGAATGCTTCTTTTTCCATTTGAGTTCTTAAATCTTTCTCAGTCATTTTAGTAAATTGGAAGTACATTTCAAGATTTACACCTTGCATCTTTAATTGTTCATCAAAACGAGTAACCATACGATCTACTTCTTCTTCAACTAATTCTTCTGGAATATCTACTTCTGTTTGTTCTCCAACTTTTTCTAAAAGTGTATCAACGTATTTATTTTCAGCATCCATATCTTTTTGAGCCTTGATACTAGCTTCTATTTCAGCTTCTAATTTTTCTTTTGTATCAACACCTTCCATACCTAAATCTTCAAAAAATTCAGCATCTAATTCACGATTTTGTTTTTGTTTTACTTCATGAACTTTAACTTTAAATGTTACTTTTTGTCCTTTTAAGTCTTCAGCTGGATATTCTTCAGGGAATGTTACTTCTATTTCTTTTTCTTCTTCTGCTTTCATTCCAATTAGTTGTTCTTCGAATCCAGGAATAAAGGTATTACTTCCAATTTCAAGTGAATAGTTTTCTCCTTTTCCACCATCAAAAGCTATACCATCTTTAAATCCTTCAAAATCAATAACAGCAGTATCACTATTTTCAACTACTTGATTTTCTTTAACAACTACTTCAGCATATCTTTCTAATAAATGTCCAATTTCATGTTCTACTTCTTCTTTTGTTACTTTTGCTTCTTCTTTTACAACTTTTAAGCCTTTGTATTTTTTTACTTTAACTTCAGGTTGAGTAATAATAGTGAAAGCAAACTCAACATGATTTTCATCTATTGCTTTTAAATCTACTTTTGGTTGTACTACTGGAATAAGACCTTCATTTTCTTTCATTACTTTTTGGAAAGCATCTTGAAGTACTTCATCGGCTGCTTCAAAGAATAATGATTCTTTTCCATATTTCTTTTCATAAACATTACGAGGAGCTTTTCCTTTTCTAAAACCATCAATAGTTACTTCTTTATTTTTCTTTTGGAAAGCTTTATCTAAAGCTGTTTCCCATTCTTTTCCTTCTACTTTTACATTTATAACGTGTTTGTTATCATCTTTCTTTTTAGTATTTTTGCTTGTTTTCTCTTCTTTGATTTCTTTTTCTTTTGCCATACTAATTCTCCTTTCGGCTACTTCTATATTATATATGAATTGGTTATTTTTAACAAGAAAAAAAGATGAAAATCTCACCTTTTTTATTTTATGTCAGTTATTTCTACACGATAACTTCCATTTGGACTTTCTACTGTAACGATTTCTCCAACTTTTCTGTTAAGTAAGGCTTGTGCTATTGGACTTTCGTTTGAAATTTTACTAGCAAATGGGTTTGCTTCTTGGCTACCAACTATTTTATATTCATCTGTTTCATCTTCATCATCAACATAACGAATAGCAACTGTTGATCCTAGTGCAACCTTATCCTTGCTAGATTCTTCTATTACTACTACATTTTCAATCATTTGCTCAAGCTTTTTAATTCTTCCTTCTATTTGTGCTTGTTCATTACGTGCTGCATCATAATCAGCATTTTCTGACAAGTCACCTAGGGCTCTAGCTTCTTTAATAGCAATGATATTTGCAGGTCTTTTTACATTAATTAATTCATCATACTCGGCTTTTATTTCAGCTAATCCTTCTGCTGTTAGGTAAATTGCTTTTTTTTCAGTCATCTTTTCATCACCTCTATTCAAATTCCTCTAAAAGGATATCACACAATCGCTTTATTGTCAAATAAAATCGTTTTTTAAAACAAATTTGTAATACATCTTTTTTCTAAACATCTATATATATTTATTAACACATTTAACGAAATATTCATCTGTCATTCCGGCTATAAAGTCAATTACTTTACGCTTATCGGCCGTTTCTTTTAAATAATTTATATCCATCCCGTTTAAGAAGTTTTGATATATTTCGCTTTTATAATTCTTTTTAGTTAAATCATTTAAATAGTGTTCAAATAAAAGGTTCATTCCTTTTTCATAGAATGATATTGTATCCTGTGTGTTAGCTTTAGCATAAATGTTTTCACTACTAAATTTTTTCAAATCTAAGATAGCTTTTAAAACATTGTCGCTTAGTTTAATATATGGTTTATCTAAACTATTGTTAATTATATCTATTATTATAGTATTAACTATGCTTTTATTTGTTGTTCCTAAAACATCTGTAATATTATCTGGAATATCAGTTTTTTTAATTACCTTTAGGCGAATAGCATCTTCGATATCTCTTCCTAGGTATCCGATAATATCACTAATTCTTACAACACAACCTTCTAATGTCATTGGTCGTAAATTTTTAATATATGATTGATCTTTATAACAGCGATTATATTCACTTAAAAACTCTTCTTTATTTTTAGCTCTTGGTTCATAATAACCACTTGGCATTTCTCCATTGTGACACATAATTCCGTCTAAAGTTTGAATAGTTAGATTGTTTCCTATTCCATTTCTTTCTAAAATTAAATAGGTTCTAACACTTTGAATATTATGATTAAAATATTCACCTAATTCTCTATATGAAATATCATTTAAGATTTTTTCTCCAACATGACCAATTGGAGTATGACCAATATCATGACCTAAGGCAATTGCTTCAATTAAATCTTCGTTTAGATTTAAAGCTCTTCCAATAGTTCTTGCTATTTTACTTACTAATTGAACATGAATAATGCGTTTACTGATATTGTCATTCATACTATAAGAAAAAACTTGGGTTTTATCTAGATATCTTGTATAAGATAAAGCATGAATTATTCGATCAGTATCATGGAAAAAGGGAGGTCTAATATCTTCCTCTTCTTCATTTAACCGAATAGCTTCTATACTTTTAGTAGCATATTTTGAAAGGTTTAACTCTTTATTTAAAAAGTTTTCTTTTACTTTTTCTATTACTTCATTATTCATTAGCTTTACTCCTTAACTTTAATACGCATCATAGAATATTGTTCTATTTCTTCTTCAAATTTAATTTTTAATATTTCTTCTGGATGACAAGCTTTTTCTAAAATGTTTAAATTTTCATCGTAAATCTCTTCTATAATAAAGTCAAATGTCTTTCCACTTGGTGTAAAAATTTCTACTTCTGTATTTGGCTCAAAATAGTTTCTTTCGCTTAAGACTAACATTTTATTTTCTTTATCATATCCTGTTACTAATGCTAGATAATCTTGATTGGACAATTCTTGACGACCAGTATAGTATTGATCAGTTTCATCCGCTTGTTTATTAAAATAATGAGTACTTGTTTCTCTATTTGCTACTCGTCCAAGTATTTTTTCTTCTTGTTTTACAAAGTCTTTAGTTAGAGTATTATCATAACATCTATCAATTATTTTTCGATATGATGAAATAACGGTTGCTAAATAGTACAAAGAACGCATTCTTCCTTCTACTTTTAAACTTCTAATTCCTATATCAATCATTTCTTTAATATGATTAGCCATGTTTAAGTCTTTAGTTGCCATAGTAAATTTTTCTTGTTCTTCTTGGTTAGTATTTATATCAAAAGCAAAACGGCATACTTGACTGCATCCTCCTCTATTTGAATCTCTATTGGTTAAATAATTTGATAAAGCACATCTACCACTATAGAAGGTACACATAGCACCATGAATAAATACTTCAATATCTATTTGACATTCATCAATGATTTCTTTTATCTCTTGTTTAGATAATTCACGAGCTGGTACTATTCTATCTACTCCTAAGGATTTTAGATAGCTAACTGCTTCTTTATTACAAGTTGAATTTTGAGTACTAACATGGACTTCAACATTTTTAAAATTTTCTTTTATATAAGCTATTATAAATGGATCGCTAACAATATAAGCATCTACTCCTGCTTCATAGGTTTGTTTTAGATAATCATATACTCCATCGATATCTTCGTTATGAAAAACAATATTAGTTGTAAGATATACTTTTTTGCCAAGTTTGTGAGCGAAACAACATGCTTCTTTTATCTCATCAATTGAAAAATTAGTTGCATTAGCTCTAAGACTATATTCTTGTCCTCCTATATAAACAGCATCTGCACCATAAAGCAAGGTTATTTTTAAACGTTCTAAGTCACCTGCTGGAGATAATAGTTCTATTTTTTTCTTCACTAGTTTTCCCCCTTCTTTACTTTGTAAATTGTTTTTTTATAAAAGAAGCCTGTATCACTTCCAAGAATCTTTTCTAGTTCTTTTAATATTTGTTGATATTTAGAATCTTCTAAATTAGTTATAGTTAAAATATCTTGTAATAGTGGTAAAACTTTTATAATAACATTATCATCAATATATGATGTATCTATTACTAAGTAACTTATCTTGCTTTCAAGAAGTTTTTTTATGGCACTTGTTCCATTAATGATATTTCCATATCTAATTGTTGTACCTGTCTTATCTTCGTCAATAATAAAATTACATGGATTGTTTTTTTCACTTAAAAGATAATTCTCATGTTCTTTACTAATATTACTTGCTTTAAAGTAATTAGTTAATAGTGTTCTTTTAGAATGAGACATTATGGGATGAGATATAATATTTACAAAGAAGGACATCTTACTTTTTTCGTTTATTTCTACTATTTCATCTAGAGTTATTTCACTAGCAAGATAACCATATTTAACATTTTCTTTATAATAAAAATTAGCTGTATTATAATTTGTTACCATATGGGTTTGGTTCCATACTAAATTTACTTTTAAATTATTCTTTTTATGAAAAGATACAATGCTTAAGTCATAGTATAAAATACCTTTTGTATTTGTATTATTTAAAAATAACAATATTTCTTCAAGTTGTTTTAGTTCTTCATTTTCAATCATTTTATTGATTGCAACAAATAAGTTAACTTCATTACTTAACTTTTTGATTTGTTCTAAATCAAGGATCGTTTTATATCCCGTTGAAAAGTTCTTTAGTCCAACTATAAAGGTCTTGATTCCTTGATTTTTATATTTATCAATATCAGTTTCTTTAGAGGGTATTATTACATATTCCATACTTTCACTTCCTAAGTTCATAGATTTCTTAATCGTTAATGTGTATTTATTTTATAATATTTATTAATCATTGTCTATATGAAGTTAAATCTAATCCTCTTTTTTCTTAAACATATTTCTATCTACACCACAAACAGGACATTTAAAGTTTTCAGGCAATTCATCACCATAATAAATATAGCCACAAACTGTACAAATCCAAGCGGTTTTGTTCTTCTCGGTAGTAATTTTTAATAAATCTTCTTTATTTTCTTGATAATAGGCATAGCTCATTGGTTCTTCTTCTTTAAAAACATCAGCTTCAATTAGCTTTCCAATAAATAATGTATGGGTATCATTGTCGATTGAATCTATTATTTCACAAAGCATATATCCTAAGGAATCATTTACTACTTCAATATCTTCTATAGTAGTAGTTTTAATATTTGCAAATTTATTTATATCTCGCATCGAGTTTAGTCCAAATGTTTTTATTATTTCAGGATTAACATTTTTTGGTAGGACTGACAGTGCAAATTTAGTATTTACTTTTAATAATTCATTAGTGTAATTTTTTTTCATAACAGATACTGCTATTAGTGGGAAGTCCCCTGCACTTACTTGTGATACAGCATCTACGATACATCCACCTTTTTTAGTTGTTAAGACATACATCCCTTGAGTTATTTTTCTAGTTATTTTTTGATTTTTCATATTTTCCCTTTCTGAATTCAAAAGAAAATGCATATATTCAAGCATTTTCCTATTATTTTTATCTTTATTTACTTGGAGCAGTTTCTGTCCAGGTACATTTAGAATTTGGACTTCTATAATTACCACAATCTAAACATGCAATATATTCTAAGTCAAGATTTTTATCACTTTCTGCTCGATTTCTAATAAGAACATAACTTGTAATTTTATTACAATGTTCTCCTTTTCTATATGGGTTAGATATAGGTTCTAATATCGATTCATCTATCAAATCTCTTAACCATACTTTTGTCGTTTCATTTTTATTTGATGGCATAGTATATTGTTTACATAGTTCTTGATTTTTTCCACCATAATTAGTTGTACAATTTATAAAATAGTTAGCAGCTCCAGATTCCATTGAATCTTCTGCTATTTTAATTGCATCATCTTTGGCATTTTTTTGATATGATGAATAAGCTCCTACTCCTATTGCCATAATTATTCCTAAGATAACAAGAACGGCCAACAATTCTACTAATGTAAAACCTTTTTTATTATTCATGGTATCACTCTCCATACTATTGTTATATATTTGATTATAACATTATTTATTATTAAAATCTATATTTAGATTAAATTAATCTTCTTTTTTAG
>CATKEA010000097.1 GCA_949746915.1 uncultured Bacilli bacterium | reverse complement strand
TATAATTCATATAAGAGCTCCTCCTTGCCGGGTTGGGCTCTTTTATTATATCAAAAAACCACACCCTTTGTGGTGCGGTTCAAATTTCAATTTAGGAAACTAAGTAATTAATTACTTAGTTTTTATATACTCTATCAAAAGATGGTAGTGTTTCAAAATATTGATAGTTCTTAGTTACAAAGTTTTTAAATATAGGACTAAGTTGACTATTAGTTTTCCTATTAAAGTATTTACTATCCAAAATAAATAAACAAGTTTTATCTTTACAATTTTTTTCAATACTAGTTATGTATTTATAAGGATTATTTCCTAGATTTCCTTTATTTATTAAGTCATAAAAGCCAGGATTTTGTCCAATATTAAGTCTAATTAAGTATGCATTTTCTATAAAAAGATAAACATCACTATTTTTTTCCTTTTCTTTTACATAGTTAGTCATTTCATTTAAATAAGTATTCATATTATAATTATTAATATGTCGATACTTAAGGAAAGAGCCATTACTTACAAAATGAAATGGCATATTTTTAAATGGGAAGCAAACAGTACAAACAATCAAAATAGTTTTTAGTAATAATCGTGCATTTTTATTATTTGATTTTAGTAAGAAGTAATATAAAACAGGTATAGCACTAACTAATACATGTGTATTATCTAGTATTGGAAACCCAATTATTAAAAAGCCTAGTAAATATAAAACCAATTTATCTTTTTTTACAATATATTGATATATTAGAAAAACAAGTATTATCATATAAAGTATAAACGCAGTACTTTCTATAAGTAAATTATCTAAAAATCCACCAAGTCCTAAAAAACAGAAATTAATGTATTCAAATATAGATCCACAATATATTAAATAAATCAAAAGAGAGAAAACTAAAAATAAAATACCAGCTAATGTTTTATATTTGTTATTACTATTGAAAAGTCCAACTAATAAAAGTATCAGCCCGACATTTTGCTTTGTAATTAAAATAGAACCAATAGTAATTCCTATAAAAATATCTTTATGTTTTATTGAACTATCTTCAAGCAACAATATTCCAATAGTCAAAAATGCTACGAATGTGTTGTAAGAAAACATATTAGGTAAAAGAAATATTAAAAAAAGGATGTATAAATATTGTCTTCCTAATTTTTTATATATAAATACAGTATATATACTAATAATCATACTATTAGTTATATGAAAAGCTATTAGATTGTTATCAAAAGGAAATATGAATAGTGCAATTATTATGTTATATAATGGACCAATAACCATATTAAAATCT
>CATKEA010000096.1 GCA_949746915.1 uncultured Bacilli bacterium | reverse complement strand
AGATATTTTATTATTTTTTTAATTAAATAAATCTACATTATTGGTTTAATTTAAATTATTCATTAAAATAATTTGTTTTTGATATATTTCTCTTATCTAGCTCTTGATGTAGCTACTTCTATGTTCACTGATGTACTATTACATCATTAATCAAACTATTTTTAAAACAATCAAAAAAGATTAATCGAAATTAACCTTTATATTCTGAAAGTTGATTGGTCTGGTCTACTAATTTTAATATGGTACCATGAGTAAAACACATTTGGAAATCTGCATTAAAGTTGATTTTTAGATTAATTATAACATCATTTATATGGTTTTTCACCTAATAATATTTAATTTTTATCTCTAAGATAAATTAATCGTTTACTTTTTTGCATTTAAAGTAGACATAATAAGAATGATCATTTTGTTCTATATATTTTGGCTTTAATTTAATCACCTCATCCGATGCGTATGATTCTGTCATATGTTCTAATTTAAATCCTGCATCAATTAATCCGTTTACTAAATGAGACATGTTTCTATGGTATGTTTCTACGCCATCAACAAACCAATAACTTACTCTTTTACCTTCATTATTATAATCACTTATCAAAAAATATTTTTTATCATTAATTATTACAAAATTATCAGAGTAATCATCTAAAATTACACATGAATCCATTGGATGTCCATATGAAAAAATAAATCTTCCTCCATTATTTAATAAACTGTAAACTTTTTTACATAAACTATCATAATCTGCAACATAGTGTATAGCAAGTGATGAAACAACCATATCAAATTTTATATCTAATTTATCAATATCATCCATAGACATAAGTATATATTCAATCTTATCACTATTATTATTTTTAACTGCTTCATTTATCATATTATGAGATAAATCAATTCCAACAACCCTTTTTGCTCCCATTTCAATTAATTTTCTATCATGGCCACCAGTTCCACATCCTAAATCCAATATGGATAAATTCTTTACATTTCCAATTAGTTCAAATAGTTGCGGGATTTCAATTAATTCATTTGCACTTAAATTATTTCTTATATTTTGGTAACTATCAAAAAATTGCTTATTATCATATATATTTTGTTGTTTCATACATTACCTCCAAACTCATATTTCTAAATTACTAAATAATGATACTATTGAAATCATAGAAATATTATAGCAAATGTTAAATTAGTTTTGAATATTTAATGTACATTTTTTTCTGACTGGAATATGTCCATCTTTGATAGCTCCAACTATTCCAAATTTAGTTCTTTCACTAACTCTTTCAATCTCTAACACTTTCTAACATTCTTTTGAAATTGTGGTCTGTGTTCCATATCTTTTTCTGATATTCTAACATCTTCATAAATATTATAATCATGATATTACATAAATCTTTTAATTTCTCTTGTTGTTCAGTCAGAGAATAACCTTCACTATTCTGATCCTCTGTACCAACTCTTACGGAACACATATACTGTATTATTTTAAAATATTAGGGATAATCACTTTTGATTACAAAATAAATACCAATATCACTATTGGCACACAATCAGAACAAAAAAACTACGGAAATTTAAACCATAGTTTTAATGTTGTAAGGAACAAATTCAAAGTTAAAATAAGTATAATATCCGCCTTTTGGAATTGTTAAATATTTATCAATTTTTTCTTTAGCTTCTATTGAAATATCAATAATTCTATTTACTTTTCCTTTTGTTATTACTAATGGTATAACATATCTTGTTTTGGACTTAACATTTACGCAATATTTATCTTCTACTTTTTGATTACTTGAATATACTTTGTCAGTTTTACGAAATTCTAACCAAGCATTTTTAATATATTCATCTTCGCAATTAGTAAACTTATTGATAATCTCTTCTTCTGATAATTCATATAAATCATTTATCGATAAATATCCTGCTATATTCATTGATTTGCACATATCAGCTAAAAATTGCATAACAGTTCTATCTTTATCACTAACCCATTCTGGCCATAATTTAGAAATAATATTTATATATTCTTCACAAACTTCTTTATCTTTAAAAGTTAATTCATCTATGTTGTCTTCATTTTTAGTAATAACTACATTATCATATACTTTTTTAATTTTATCTAATTCCCAAACCCTAAAAAATGTTAAACCACTAGAAAATGTATATTCAAATCTATCAGCTGATAATTTCGGAGTGTCATTATCAGCAATAGGATAAATTTTATAATCATTTACTTCTTCTAATTTTATTCCATCTCTTTTTAATAAGGTCATTATTTTTTTTGAATTTTTAATAATATCAGTTGTTCTTTCTTCTGTTGACTCTTGTTTTTCTGAATCTCCATTCATAAAGTCAATACAATGTTTAAAAACAGGTGTAGCAATATCGTGAAATAATCCTGCTAATGTTTGTTTTTTATCATGAGTAAAATTCCATATGATTAAAGCAACTCCAACACTGTGTTCTAGATTAGAATACCAGTATTTAACATTAAAACATTTAGAATAATCTGTTCCACAACTCATACTTATTTTACTTATTCTGTACATTTCTGGTGTATTTATATAATCGTTTAACCAACTAGGAAATTCAGAGCATAATATTTTAAAATATGCTTTAATTTCATCATTTAAAGTTTCATAGTAGTTCATTGTAACACCTCTGCTTTTCGTTAATATAATTATATCGTAAATCTAAAATTTTTCATAGAATTTAATAAAAAAAATTAAATATGCTATTTAACAACCCAAATGATACATAAGTACTTATTATAAAAATGCTAATATTTATAACAGTTCCCAAAGTTTTAAAGAAACATTTTTACCGAAAAACAGCAGACATTTTATCCTTATTGACTATAGAAATTTGCGTGATACAATATAGTAGAATATGAAAAAAATTGTATCTAATGGCGCTACTGTTATTGTAATTAGTGCTTTTTTTATATTCAAATATCTACATCTTCATCAGTTATTTTCTTCAAAACTATAGCCATAATTACGGCCATAAATTTATCAAATTTTCTAAAAATCATGGCCAAAAATTCACATTTAAAATATGTATACGATTGTTAAACACATTTTAGAAAGTCTTTATTTATAAGGATTTCTGAAAAAACCAAAGTTAACGATTGTATAACGAATATTGAAAATGTAAACACTTATTTTTGGTTAATTCCTTATGAAATAAGAGAAAACTAGCCAATGGCTAGTTCTTTGTAAACGGGTTTATCCTGCTTTTATTTTGTTTTGATTATTTTTGAAAAAGTGAGTATTTAAAATGTACACCTGATAAATTTCTCTAATTCTTTTAAAGGAATAGACCTACTTAAATCATTAATATAAACATCTTCACACCAATTAAAGAAAAGATAAGTAATTCCTTTTATTTCTAGTTTATGGGGGTTATATAGGCAATATTAGTATTTACTAGACTAATATACTACCTTTTTGTATTCTTGCTTTAATATTATTAAATTTAAGCAAGTTATTAATTT
>CATKEA010000095.1 GCA_949746915.1 uncultured Bacilli bacterium | reverse complement strand
GAAATAAATATTTATATTTTAAAACTTTAGAAGAAATATCTATAAACATAAACAAATCTTATAAACATATAAAAAGATGTCATACAGATGCAATTAATAATTTAGTGATGCCTGAATCAAAAATGTCCCCAAATGTCCCCTAATGTCCCTAAATGTCCTTGTATGTCCTCTTGAAGTCTGTTAATATGTTATTATGCAATTTTTATAGAGAAAGGCAATTTGCTTTTCTTTTTTTGTTTGGTGATGCCATGAAAATTAAAAAGAGAAGAAAACGTAGAAAATATTTTAACTGGACAGAAGAGATACTGAAGGGTAATACTGATGCCTTTTATAACTCAACTGATTTTGATATTTTGCGCGAGCAGGTTTTAAAACGTGATCATTATACTTGTCAGTTTTTTGTTGGAAATTGGAATGATGGTATTCATAAACCTTATAAAATTTTACTTAAGCGAGCCGATACTGTTCATCACATAATACCAATCAAAGAAAGACCTGACTTAGCTTTAGATCCTGACAATTGTATATCTTTAAGTCGACTTGCACATGAGATAGTTGAAGACAGGTTAAGACCTAGATTTAAGAAAAAGAAAAGATTAACAGAGGAAAGATGGTAATAGCCCCCCCCTGTTAAATCTAGCCCATATTTTCCTTAAGGGTAGCGGGTTGTTGGATCGTTAACTAAAACAGCCTTCACGCACGCGTGCGCGTGAAAGGGGAGTGAGGTGATAATGATGTGAAAGTGAAGAAAAAAGAATTTAAAAAAATGACAGATGAAGAAATGTTATCAATAGCTAATGATATTAATATGCAATTAAGTAATCTTTCTAAGTTTGGTAAGTTCTATGATGATTTGGTAAATGAGTATTTATATTTAATAAAAGTTAGAGAGAGTCTGAAAGAGGATATATTACTGAAAGGTATAAGATATCAATTTACAAATGGTAATGGTAAAAAACAAACTAGGCCAAATGAATCTGTTACTAATTTGATAAAGGTTGAACAGATTATGCTTAAGATCATCAATGATTTAGAAATAAATCAATCGTTAGTTAAACCACCATCTAATGAAAATAATAAAAACGAATCTGGTGATGTTGAAGATGATTTGTTGTAAGGAAATAAATGATTATTTAGAGTATTATGAAAAATGTCCAAACTGCTTTAACACAGAAAGAAAATTATTAATTGAAAATATCGTAAAACCAACATTATTAAGAGATGATGTTTTTTTTGATGAAAACACATATTATAAATGTTTAAGATTTGTTGAAAGATGGTATTATAAATTATTTCCATATCAAAAGTTTGTATATGCCTTTGTATTTATGTATAAAGAAGATGTTCCAATATTTAGAACATTTATAGTTGTTGAAGGTCGTGGAAATGGCAAAGATGGTTTTATTATTCCTTTATTACATTTTTTAACAACTCAATATTATGGTGTTGAAAATTATAACATAGATATAGTTGCTACTTCAGAAGGACAAGCTAGTGATAGTTATAATATTGCATGTGATGTTTTGAAATCAAATGAAAATATAATGAAAAAATATTTTTATTGGAATTTTGAATATTTCATCAATAAAATTACAAAATCACGTTTTAGATTTAATACTTCAAATGCAGCAACAAAAGATGGTAAAAAAAGCGGAGCAGTTTTATTTAATGAATATCATGCTTATTTAACAGATAAAAATATAAAAGTTTATCAAGGTGGTCTTGGTAAAGTAAAGCATGGACGTATTTTTATTATCACTTCAAATGGTGATGTTCGTGATGGACCTTTAGATGAATTACTTGAATCATGCAAAAAGATTTTGGAATCAGGTAACAATCAATTGAGATATTTTCCATTTATTTGCAAGTTAGATAACTTAGAAGAAGTTGATAATCCTGATTCATGGATTAAAGCAAATCCCTCATACGAATATCTTCCTGAATTAAGAGATGCAATTTTGATTGATTATTTAGAACAAAAAGAGAGACCTTCAAAAAGAAGTGAGTTCTTATGTAAAAGGATGAATCTTCCGGCTGAAAGAGATGAGTTAGTTGTAACTTCATGGCAAAATATACTTAAAGCATCATATAGTGATGTAGATAAAAAAGTCGAAAGAAGTTTAGTATATAGAAAAATGCAACCAGCGATAATTGGAATAGACTTTGCGTCTTTAAACGATTTTGCATCTGTTGGAATACTTACAAAAAATGGTGATGAGTTGCAATGGAGACAATACACAGTTATTTGTTCTTCAAATAAATTTTTTAGAGATATAAAATTTCCTTTTGAAAATATAGGTACAAGTGGGTTTGAAGATTTTTGTGTTGTAGATACTCCAGTAATAAATGAAGAATTAATTATTAATTGGGCAATATCAAAGTTCAGTGATTATGATATTAAAAAAATAATTCTTGATAATTATAGGTATCAATTAATAAAAAAATCTTTTCAAGAAAAAAATGTTTCTGTAGAAAGTAAAGATAATCCAAATGGTTTAGTAAGAATGATTAGATATCCCGCATCAATTGCAGCAATTGTTGGTCCTAAATTAGAAATACTATTTGAAACGGGAAATTTAAATATTGGAAACAGTGCAATTATGAGATGGTCTATAAATAATACTTGTATGAAAAAGAAAAAGGATGGAAATACTTATTTTGAGAAAGTAGAACCAAAGCTTCGAAAAAATGATCCTTTTATGGCGATGATTTGCGCGTTAAGTGGTGTTGAGTTATTAGAGGAAAAAATTGAATATGCTTATATTTAGGAGGTGATGAAAATGGGAATAATTAGTAATCTTTTTGGAAAATCAGATTTTAAAGATTTGCAAGAGTTTGTAGATGCTTTGTTTAGTGCGAAACAGAGACAACTAGATGTAAAAGCTCATGCAATAAACCATGCAATTGATATGATTGCAAAAACAATTTCAAAATCAGAAATATTGGTATATAAACGTGATTCTTCTAATAAAAAAATCCATCCAATAAAAAACGATGAATATTATAAGCTTAATATAAAACCAAATGATAACGAAGAAGGAACGTTGTTTTTTTATAGAGTTTTATATAAATATTTATCAGAAGAAGATGCTTTGATTGTTTGTTTTAATGATCAATTATATTTAGCAGATAGTTATGATGTTACGCAATCTCTATTAACTCCAAAAATATATTCAAATGTTAAAATTAGTGACAATTATGGTAACAGTATGATTTTCGAACATGTTTTTTCTTCTGATGATGTTATTTGTTTGAATTTGCAATGTTCTAAAATTAAAGAAGTGTTGGATGATTATTATTCTGAATTAGGTAAATTGCTAGGAACGGCTGCAACTCATTATAATCTTACTAACCAGATAAAATTTAGATTAAAACCATCAGGTAATATTGTTTTAAAAGATCCAAAAACAAATGAAGATATCACATATGATGCTTATAAAGAAAAATTGACAAAAGGTTTGTTTGATGAAGATGATTCAATACTTTTTCTTTCTGATAGTTTTGGATTAGAAAAAATCAATTTTGGAGATGTCTCTAGTGTTGAGAATTGGTCTAAATTAGAGAAAAAGTGGTCTGATAAAGTGGCAATGTCATTTAACATACCTCAAGATGTTTTTTATGGAACTAAGACTGATAAATCAACATCAACTACAGATTTTATTACATTCGGAGTTTTACCTCATCTACAAATTTTGGAGGATGGTCTAAATTCTAAAATTATATCGAAGAAAGATTATTTAAATGGTGAGTGCATAAAGATTAACAAGTTAAATATGCAACATAGGGATATTTTAGAGAGCGCAAACGGAATGGATAAGCTTTTTTCAAATGGTTATACACATAATGAGATTAATAGTATTGCCGGTTTACCAGAATTAGATGAAGAATGGGCTAATGAAAGATACATAACAAAAAACTATGCGAAGCTTGGTTCTGTTTTGGAGGGAGGTGATGATAATGAGTGAAAAATATTTTCAATTTGTACGTGTTGATGATTTAATGACAGAACTTTATATTTATGGTGAAATTAGAAAACCGTCATTAATTGAGCAATGGCTTGAAATAGATGACGAAACACGTGTTGATGCTTTTAGTTTTAAAGATGCGTTAAACAATGTTGATACTCCTAATTTAGTTGTAAGAATAAATTCTGTTGGTGGCTCTGTGAGTGAGGGACTGGCAATATATAGTTTGCTTAAAGACTTTAAAGGACATTTAATTACAAAAGTTGATGGGTGGGCATGTAGTGCTGCAAGTGTTATTTTTATGGCTGGTCAAGAAAGAGTTATGCCTGAAAGTGCTTTACTTATGATTCATAATGCTTGGACTTATGCAGAAGGTGATCCTAATGATTTAAGAAAAGCAGCTGATGATTTAGAAATGATTACTAAGCCTAGCATTAACATTTATTGTTCAAAAACAGGCTTATCCGAAGATGAAGTAAAAAGTATGATGGATAATGAAACCTGGATGGACTATAACATTGCATTTGAAAAAGGATTTGCAACAAATGTTGAAAAAGATGGTGAAGCACAACAATCTGTTAAAGACATAACTAAATATATGAAAGATTTGGTTTCTAAAAACATTGAATTAGAAAAGAAATTAGAGTCATTTCAAAAAATAAAGGAAAATGAAAAAAATATTGTAGAAAAAAAAGACGATTGGGAATCGTTTTTTAATTTATAGAAAGAAGGTAAAAAAATATGAAATTAACTGATAAAAATAATGAATTAATGCAAAAGGCAGAAACAATATTAAAAAATACTGAGGATAAAGCAGCGGCAGTGGCAGAAGTTTTAGAAATGTTTGCTAGTGAAAAATATAATACTTTAATCGAAGAACTTCAAAGTCAAGCAATTAAGGCAGAAGCTGATAAAGATTATGCAAATAAACTTGGTTTAAGAGCTTTGAGTAAAGAAGAAGAATCTTTTTATGAAAAAATGAAAAATGTTAAACAAGCTATTACGGGTAATCAAATTGATTTTATTCCAACTTCAATCGTTGATTTAACAATGGAAAATGTAAAGACAGATGAACCAGTTTTAAAATTAGTTAGAATGGCTCCTGCTGATGTGAAAAGGTGGATTGTTACTGAAAAGAGTGGAACTTTTTCTTGGGAGGGTTTAACTGAAAAATTAAAAGGAGAATTATCTGTAAGTGTTGGTAGTTTAGTTACAGATTTAGGAAAGCTAGATACATATTTAGTAATTCCAAAAGCAATTAGTAAATTATCATATCAATTTATGGATAAATATTTTACAGCAATTTTATATGAAGTTTTAAGAGGTGGTTTAGCTTTTGGATATTTAAATGGAAATGGTAAAAATCAACCAATTGGTATTTATAAGCAAATTGATAAAACAAACGAAGATGGTACTCATCAAGATAAAACTTTAAATACAGATTTAACAAATTTTAGTCCAAAAGGTATGGCAAAAGCAAAAGTTTATTTAACGAATAGTGGAAAAAGAATACTTGATAAAATTTATTTAGTATGTAATCCAGAAGACGAAGCAAATTATGTGGCTCCTGCAATTTATGATAGAGAAGGTAGACTAATAACTTCATATAAAAACTTGGAAGTTATCCAATGTACAGAAAATCCAAAAGGAAAAGCTGCTTTGACCTTAGATGGGAAATACACTATGGCTATGGACGGTTTTGAAATGAAAAAATATGAAGAAACTTTGGCTTTAGATGATGCTGATGTTGTTATTGGGAAGGCTTATGCAAATGGTAGAGCAGTAGCAGATAATGTTGCTTATGTATTTGATGTTACAAAATTAGAAGAATATATTCCAACAATTCAAACATTGACAAATGCTACAGTAACTTCACTTCCAGAAGTAACGACACCAGGTGCGTAGAAAGGAGCTAAAAATATGAATGTAAATATAGTAATAGATGATTTTATGGACTTAAGTGATAATAATCATATTTATAAAAAAGGTGATTTATTTCCTTTTGAAAATAAAGTGGTTGAAGAGGATAGGGTTAATGAACTATCTTCTTCAAACAATAAAAGAAATAAAAAACTGATAAAACAAGTGAAGCTTAATAGATTGACTGAAAAGCAGTTGTTAGAATATGCTATGATTTTAGGACTTGATGTTAGAAAACCAATATTAGCTGCTATTCTAGAAAATGTAAATACTAATTTGATCACCAGTGATTCAGAACAAAAAAAAGAGAATTCTGATGAGCAAACAGATAAAAATATGCTAGATGATAATATTAATAATGAGGCAAATGAAGACGCATTAGATGAAAATACTGATAGTAGCGAAAATGATAAAGAAGAAGTAAATGAATAACAGTAAGCTTTTTGATAATGACGTTATAAGGGATATAATAAAAGAGGTTAGGCAAGAACAAGCAATTTCTCCCAAAATAAAAGATGAAACTTTAAATAATTATATAAAAGAGGGTATATATGATATCGATGAAATTGTAGGTTCAATTATTGATTTTAATGAGGATCTTAGTGCAAGAGCTTTATTAAAGACGTATGTATTATATGCTACTTATAAGAGAATAGCTGAATTTAAGGAGTTATATTGTAGTGACTATACAACATTACAAGCTAAATATTACGAATCTACCAAATTATAATGATGGTAGTTTTTTGTTATTTAAGATCATCTCATCAAATACTACATTTCCATACGAAAAATTAGAAAAGGTACAAGATGATGATTTTTTCTTTGAAGAGTTATCACTTTCTGATTCAATCATGTTTGAGAATGAGAAAAGAACTAAAAAAATTAAAAGAAAAATAAGAATACCTCAAGATAGAGATATTACATCTAGAAACGTGTTATTTATTGATGATGAATATTATAAAGTATTTAATATTTATCATTTTAAAAATAAAGATGGTATATCGCAAAGTGATATAACTTTAGAAGAATATAATAATCCGATTTTAGAGGAAAGTAGAATATGACGAAAGAAGAACTTGAAAAAATATTTCAAAAGCTAAATATTTCTTATAATGAGGGTGTCCAAAATATAGATAGAAATGACATATATCCAAGAGTTGTTTTTTTTGATTATGTTTGGGAGCCTTTAAGTGCTAGTGGCAAAAATTATAATACAAAGGTTACATATCAAGTTTCATTTTTTTCATATGAACCAAGGGATCCTAATTTATTAAATCTAAAAAAAGAGTTATCGTTAAAAAATATTAATCCAACAATTTATCATGAATTTTTAAAAGAAACAAGGGAATTTCATTCGTATTTTTCGGTTGAGGTGTTAGAAAATATCTGATGAATTATTTGGCGGATTAACTGATTTATTTAACGATTTATCATCGATAATAAAAAAGGCAGAAAATCCACTTGATATTTTAGAAATTGGTGCAAAAGAATTTACAAAAGATTTGTTGAAATTGCCTAAACCTTATTCGAAAATTAGATCACCAGATTATACACATTTGATTGATTCATTTGCTTATGAAAGAACAAAAACTGATGTAGAAGTTGGGTGGGGGAAATATTATGGCCCTATGGTTGAAGATGGTACAATGAAGATGAAAGCTCATCCTCATTTACATCCAACTTTTGAAAGAAATAAAACTAAATATTATCAAAAAATGTTACAAAATTTTTATAATTAGGAGGAAATATAGATGAAAACAAAAAGACCCATGATTAAAGAAACTGTAGGTTCGCAATATTATGCTTTTAACACTCCAACGGAAGGTGGCGAATTTAATCCTTCAACTTATGAGCAAACAATAAAAACTGATACTGTTAAAAGTATTGGAACAACAGAAAATGCAGAGAGTACTATAGTGAAAGCGAGTGGTAAGGATTATACTACAGTATCACAAAGTGCAAGTGTTGAACTTGCTGTTGAGGTTATAGCATTTGACCCAGATGATCTTGCTAAAATGAGGGGAGATATTGCTGATGAAAGTGGTTTAATTTCAAGTGGTAGAAATTCTGAAAGACCATATTTTGCATATGGAAAAGTTGTTAAAAAAGTTGGCGGTGGTGTCAGATATGATTGGTATCCAAAATGTCAATTAGTTGAAAATACTGATGATATTGCAACTAAAGAAGAAAACTTTAGTGAACAAAACGATACAGTTACTATTCGAGCATATGCTTTTAATGATGAAGGCGATATTAAAAACTATGTAGATAGTGAAGCAAGTAATTTCCCAAAAGATTTAACAGAAGAAAAATTCTTTACTAAGCCAATTATTACAAAAGAAGATTTGGCGGCAGCAATTACTCCAGGGGCATAGAAATATGCCCTTCTTTTTTTTATAGAAAGGAATGATAAAAATGGAAATAGAGTTGAAGACTGGAGAAATTATCAAACTGGAAATAGGTATTCTTTTTTTAGAATACTTAGATGATTATCCTGGCGGAGCTAAAAAAGTTATTGAAGATTTTGAAAATAAGATTAATTTTATGTATATAGCCAATCATTTTATATATTCTGCAATAGCATCGTGTTATGATTCTCCTTTAAGTTATAGACAAGCTTTGCGATTGGTTAGGTTACAAGATTATGAAAAAATAATTGATTTTATTTCAAAGAATTTAGATGTAATAAAGGAAACTGTTGATAATAAACCAGTAATTCAAAATAATCAAGTTAACTTTTCTGCTAGACATTTTTAGGAGGCGATGATAATGGGCAATGATTTAAAAAGAGTTGGTTTAGTTTTTAAGTCCGATGGAACAACAGACTTTGTTAATTCGTTAAAGACTATAAATTCATCGTTAAAAGAAAATTATTCCCAATTTAAACTAACCCAAACCCAATGGGATAATTCTACTAAAAATAGTCAAAAATTGGCAGATAAACTTAAATATTTGAATGAAGCTTATGATTTACAAAATGATAAAGTTACTCTTTTAAGAAAAGAGTTAGAGGAGTTAGAGGGAGCTGAAAATAAGAATCAACAAGCAATTCATAATAAAAGAATGCAATTGATTCAGGCCGAAACTAGCTTAGAAAAATATAATCAACGAATTAAAGAAACATCAGCTATGTTAAAAACTGGTACTGTTAATTTGGAAGTTTATGCTAAAAAGTTTAAAGATGCTGGTAAAGTTATAGAAGATGCAGGAAAAAAAATATCAAAGTTTTCTTTAGTAATAGGTGGTGCTTTAACAGCATCAGTTAAAACTGCAATTGATTTTGAAGATTCTTTTATGGGGGTTGAAAAAACTGTTGATGCTACAGAAGAGGAACTTGCTGAATTACGAAAAGGAATAAGAAAACTTGCTACCGAAATGCCAGCAACTACTACTGAAATAAACTCCGTTGCAGAAGCTGCAGGACAATTAGGAATAAAAACAGAAAATGTATTATCATTTACAAAAACAATGATTGATTTAGGTGAGGCAACAAATTTATCGGCGAATGAAGCAGCTGACTCTTTGGCTAGATTTGCTAATATTACAGGGATGTCTCAAAAAGATTTTGATAGATTAGGTTCTTCAATTGTTGCTTTGGGAAATAATAGTGCAACGACAGAAGCTGAAATAGTTTCAATGGCTATGAGACTGGCTGGAGCGGGGTCAACTGTTGGTATGACTGAATCAGAAATCGTTGGTTTAGCAGCTGCTTTGTCATCTGTAGGTATTGAAGCTGAAATGGGAGGGTCTGCTTTTTCTAAGTTAATGATTCAAATTGAAGCTTCTGCTGCTGAGGGATTTGAAGGTGTAGAAAAATATGCCAAAATTGCGGGAATGTCTGCAAAGGATTTTGCTGAAGCATGGGAGAAAGATGCATCGAGTGCATTGATTAAATTTTTAGAGGGTTTAGGAAATGTTGAAAAAAATGGTGGAAATTTAATATCTGTTTTAGATGATTTAGGAATTAAAGAAGTTCGTTTACGTGATTCAATATTAAGAGCTGCTAATGCTAATGAACTATTTGCTGATACAATAAAAATTGGGAACAATGCCTGGATTGAAAATAATGCTTTATCAACTGAAGCTGATAAAAGATATAGTACACTAAAATCGAAAATGCAAATAATTATCAATAAGATAAAGGATATGGCTTTGACTTCTGGAAATAAAATGATGCCTTCTTTAGAAAAAATACTTGATAAAGTTGGAAGATGGATTGATAGTTTTGATAAGTTAAGTGAAGAACAAGTAGATTTAATTTTAAAAATTGGTCTTTTTGTAGCAGCGGCAGGACCACTAATAACAGTATTTGGAAAGGTTACTGGTGCTGTTGGTGGAGGATTAAAAGCTATTGGAACTTTTTCGCAGGCAATGCAAGTTGCACAAGGAGATATAACTTCTACAAGCGCTACAGTTAATGGTTTAGCTACTATTATGACGGCGGTTTCAAGTCCAATTGGAATTGCGTGTCTTGCTATCGGTGCCTCAATAGCAGCAATATCAATTGCATCTAGTGATTCAACGAAAGCTGTTAAAAAAGATTTTGAAACTATAGGTAATGCAGCAAGTGATTTTATGAAAGGTATAGATAGTGCAACATCTCATTTAAATGAATTTAATACAACGTTGTTTGCTAGTAGTGAAGAACAAAGTAAATTAAGAGAAAATATGGATTCTATTCAAAAAGGAATAACTGAAATTTCAAGACGAGCATCAGAAGAAAGAAGAGAATATACAGAACAAGAAATAAAGCAATTAGATGAGTATTTTGAAGAACTTCATAAATTGAAAGAAAGAGAATTAGAAATTCAATCGCAAGTTGCAAATGCTATAACACAGCAAGCAACAACGATTGCTGAAACTCATAAAGGTTCTTTAGAAGAATACAAAATTACCTCACAGGAATGGATTAAGACAGCAGAAGAACAAGCAGCTTCTCAAATTAGTATTATTAATCAGCGTACAACAGAAGAAATAGCTTTATTAAATGTTAGATACGGTGAAAGGGCTACAATTGAAAATGAAGAGTATAAAAGAGAATATGATTTGATTATTAAGAAAAAAGAAGATGCCATAAATATGGCGAACGATGAAGTAGCAAAAGTTAGTGAAGTTTACTCTGCTGGTTTTCAAAAAAGATTGGCTAGTAATACTAGTTTCATGGAAATGATAAAAAAAGCTAATAAAGATTACGAAAATGCAACGAGTGAACATAATAAGCAATTGGAAGATATAGAAAATCAACATTTTACTTTTAAAAAAGATAGAAAATTTGCGTTATATAAAGCTGATCTTGATTATGAAAATAAAACTAGGGAAATTTGGGAGAAACTATATAAAAATATGAGTGATAGCGAGGCAGAACAGCTTGGTACTTGGCTTGCAATGGTAAGTAATACTGAACTGTATGGCGGTAAAATTGATGCCGAAACTAAAAAAATCGTGGATGGTATTATTGGTAGTTATGATTCTATGCCAAAAAAAACGCGTGAAGCAATGAAAAACGCTATGGACCCTATGTTAGATGAAATGAAGAAAAAAGAACCATCTTTATTTGCAAAAGCTTCTAGTATAGCTAATGGTATTTTATCAAAACTAAAAAAGGCATTTGATATTCATTCTCCATCTAAAAAAACACGTGCTATTTTTCAAAATGTAATGAAAGGTTCAGAATTAGGTATTAAAGATGAAGAGGCTAAATTATATAAGCAGACTGATAAAATTGCAAAAAGTGTGAATGATAGCTTCGAAAATATAGATCCTGAAATAAATTCCAAATTAATAAAAAATACTTATTCAAATAATACAGATTCATTTGATAGTCAAAATAGAATTGTAGTTGAAATAGATTATAACTTATTATATAAGACTTTTGTCAGGGCATTAAATTCATGCAAAATGTCATTAGATAATGAGGGGTTTGTAAAATTTGTTGAATCAGTTTTATACAAGGTGGTGTAATAATGTTTAAATTTAAAGGGATTTCTAGCGAAGATATGCGAGTAATACCAGAAGAAGAGGATGCGTTTTTGACTAGGGCATCAAAAAAATATGATATTATTGATATTCAAGGTCGAAATGGGAATTTTTATAACGATAACGGTTATTCAGATGTAGAGAAATCACTTTCTTTACAGATTTTAGATTTTTCTAAAAAAGATGCAATTTTTGATTGGTTAAATGGAAATGGCATTCTTGAATATGATGGGAAAATAACAAATGCTTATTTTTTTAGTGAGATAGAGCCACAGAGAATGGCGTCAATAAAAAGAGCAGATGTTTCTTTTATTCGTTCACCTTTTTGGATTAAGAATGATGATTATAAGATTGTATCAGATAAAATTATTAATCATGGCAATATTTTTTCTTCGCCAAAGATAAGACTTGAAAAAGTGGAGAGTGACGTTGTAGATATAACTATAGCCAATATAAGATTTAAATATACATTTAATGATGAAGAATACGTTGAGATTGATTGTGAAGAATACTTTGCTTCATATGAAAACTTAAATAGAAATCGAAATTTAGAAATAGGATTTGAATTTCCAAAAATATCTCCAGGAAACAACCAGGTAATTATTCATGAAGGTGATTCAGTAATAAAAATAAAAAATGAGGATAGATGGTTATGATTAAAATATTTAATCCTAATGACAAAGATTTTAAAACTAATGGTAATATAGCTATTGAGCCATTAAAATGCATAGAGAGAAAGGCAAAATCATTAAATGGGTGGACATTATCAATAGAAGTTAGTTTGAAATATAAAGATTATATAAAAAAAGATAAT
>CATKEA010000094.1 GCA_949746915.1 uncultured Bacilli bacterium | reverse complement strand
GACATATTGAGGGAAAGTCAAGAAAGCTTAATTGAGAATGAATATGATAACAATAGAGTAAATACATATATGCTAATTTAATAAAATGTTTATATATAGTTATTGTAATATTATATATTTATATTAGTTACATTATATATTTATATTATATACAATTATTATATTGTATATAATTATATTATATAATTATATGTTATTATTTATAACCTATTATATATAATTAGCTTATGATAAGAAAATATTTAGGTAAAGGTAAAACTTATTTTGAAGGTTGGTATTTTAAACAAGTTGGTGGCAAGAAAGGAATATCTTTTATTCCTGGTATTAATTTAGAAGATGGTAAGGAAAAGGCTTTTATACAAATAATAACTAATAATAAGTCTTATTTTGTTGATTACAAAATTGAGGAATTTAAGTATAATGATAATCCGTTTAGTATTCAAGTAGGAAAAAGTATTTTTTCTACTAATAGTATTCATGTAGATATAAATGATATAGATAATAAATTATTTGTGAATGGGGATATTTCATATTTTGATTCTGAAAATATTTATACTAGTTGTTTTAGTCCAAATATTATGGGTCCGTTTTCGTATCTTCCTTTTATGGAATGCAATCATGCAGTTATAACTATGCGCAATAAAGTTAATGGCAGTATTAAGATAAATAATTCGAAGTTTAGTTTTAAAAATGGGTTAGGTTATATTGAAAAAGATTGGGGAACTTCTTTTCCTAAAAAATATATTTGGTGTCAGGGAAATAAATTTAATGATAGTTCAGCTAGTTTTATGGTTGCAATAGCAACTGTTCCATTAAAATTAGTTGATATTAAAGGAATAATATGTGTTTTAAAATTTGGGAATAAAGAATATAGGTTTGCTACATATAATAATGTTAAATTAAAAAAGTATAAAGTTATTTTTAATAATTTAGATATTGTTTTAAAGAAAGGTAGATATCAACTTAGTATAAAAACCAAGAGTGGAAATTCTAGGAAGCTTTTAGCTCCAGTAGAAGGAAGAATGAGTAAAGAAATATTTGAGAGTATTAGTGCGTCTGTTGAAGTTGTATTAAAGAAAAATGGCATAATTATATTTGCTGATACTAGCTTTAATTGTGGATTAGAGATTGTAGAATAGAGTTCATTTTAGCTTATTTTTTTAACTGTTATAGTGGCATTTGTACCTGTGTTTAGGGTGATTCCAACAGCAACTAATGCAGATATAGCCATATCTATATTAGTATTAGCTTGTAGTTGAACTATTGTACTTCCACTATATATTGAACTTGTACTAACTGATAATACTTTTGATGTTACGGTTGATGGTATATTTGTTCCATTGGCACGAACAGCTAGTGTTACAGTTGTTCCAATGGCTACAGATAAATTTGCAAAATAGTTTATTTCGTATATTCCACCTTGTTGAACGGTTATGCTGTTTGTTGTTGTATATATAGTGTTTTGACTTGGTAGGGAAAGAGGAAGTGGGATTTGTGTTTGAGTTCCAAGTCCTAGCGAAAGTGTGCTAGATGTATTGTTGTATTTTCCTCCATAGACTGACAATCCAGCTACTGGTCCAGTTGGTCCTTGTGGTATGGTAAAGTTTAGTTGGTAGTTCATTTTTTCCTCCTTTTAAATTATTATGCTGATGGTGTTATTGTAACACTTGCTTGTGTTCCTGGAGCACCAGTAGTTACTGTTCCAATTGAAAATGTTGGGGTTAAGCCAGTTGGTCCAGTTGCACCTTGTAGTCCTTGAGGTCCAGTTGGTCCAGTTGCACCTTGTAAGCCTTGAGGTCCCGTTGGTCCTTGTGGTATTACAAAATCTAAAATGTATCCATTTGGATTTTCATTCATAGTATCATTTCCTTTCTATATTTTTATTATGAATATGAGTTTTATTAGTTGGAGTTATTGTAACAGAAGCTTCTGATCCAGGAGATCCAGTTGTAACTTTTCCAATAGTTAATTTTGGTATAGGTCCAGTTGCACCTTGAGGTCCAGTTGGTCCTAAAATATAACAACCTTTATAAAGCATAAGTTTTTCATAATAATTTTCACAATTCATTAATATCACTCATTTCATATTTATTTTATTTCATTATAATGTATGCAACTTAATGTGATATTGTTTTAGACATTTATATTAATTTCAATAGTTCTATTGATTTTTTTTAAAACCTAATGACAAAGTTTTTTATCAGTAGTATAATAAATTAAAGGGGTAGTGAATATTAGTATTAATAGTAGTAGGAGGTGAAAATAGTGCGATATCAACTTAGATTTGACATTTGGATTTGCTTGTTATTTAGTTTTTTGATAGGGCTAGGTAGTGGCAAAGTAGTTGAAATTTTTGCTTTAAAGTCATATGAATCTTATGTTTTAGAGCATACTGTTTCTGATGGTGATATTGGAGGCAAAGCTGGTGATAAAGTTTTTCGTGTTAATAATATAAATGATATATTAGAACATGAGTTATTTACAATTGTTTCACCTGGTATTGAATATCGAAATAAAGGTGCTGGATATTTTGATGGATATTATATGTATTCTGTTACATTACCATCTGGTGAAAGGGTTGCAGCTCGTATTAATATGGAAGCTGTTCAAAATACTAGTGATTCAATTTATAGTGGAGAGTCAATACTTCCAGTTGGAAAAATTGTATATAAAGATCTTAGTAAAAATCAGAACTTTTTATCACAAATCGAATTTTCTAAACCATTAAGTCGTAAAGATTTCTATATTGATATGGTTGGTAATGGTGGCAAACTGAGTAAAGATGATTATGTGAGTGTTCC
Source organism: uncultured Bacilli bacterium (assembly GCA_949746915.1). Taxonomy (GTDB): domain Bacteria; phylum Bacillota_I; class Bacilli_A; order RF39; family UBA660; genus CATKEA01. The sequence goes on along the minus strand of CATKEA010000094.1, from coordinate 1,263 downwards.
AAAATTGCTTGCTCAGCTTGCAACAGTTGTAATTTTATTTCCAATTTTTCATTCAATAGGAGCTAAATTAGGAATATTTCCATATTTCTTTGCTCCAAAGAATAAGAAAAAATCAGAATGGGAATAGTTAATATATTAATTTGAAGAGGTGTTTTTATGGAAAATCAAAAAATAAAAAAGATTAATTTTGGGTATTTGTTAGGTTATATTTTTGTGCCTATTATATTATGCGCAATATGTTTTACAATTGGAATAATTTTTTTTCCAAAAGGAACTATGGCTGTAATTTTATTTATGGTTCCAGTTTTTGTCTCTGTTATGTGGTGGATTTTTGGAGGTAATTTTCTTTTTAAGAAAAAACGTAATTTATTTGAGGCTATGTTAGATAAAGAAGGATTTAAACGTAACCAAACATTTTATGCTGATGGTAGTATGATTGTTGTTGATATTGAAAATGGGAAAATTGGTGCTTTATTTTTCTGGAATCCATTCCAAACTTTTGTATTACCAGCTAATCGTATTACTAATGTACGTGTTGATGATGGTCGTAGTGGATCTGGATTTATGGAAGGTAGTAGTAGAGTAAGTTTCTTATTTAATGTTGATGATGTTAAAATAAGAGTAAATACTTTTACATCTAATCAACGCTGGCGTATGGATAGTGATTATATTCTTACTGGTATTTCAAAAGCTGATTTGATGGTTAAAATATTAGAAGAAGCTCGTGGAAATGTAAAATAAAGATGAAAATGTTAAAGAAGATTCAGTCAATTTTTCATGATGATTGGTGTAAAAAATGTTACACAAAAATGGATGTTTTTGACCGTCATTTGTATATGCTTCCAATGAGCGTAGGACATTATGTTTCACATAGTGATGCTAGTTATTATAAAAAAAATTTGTATAAGGTGACTCGTAAAGCTGATATTCCAACAGGAATGTATGCCTGTGGTATTACTAGGTATAAGTGTTCAAAATGTGGTTATAGAGTAACAAAGCTATCTATATTTTTGCCTGTACGTGATCAAGAAAAATATGAAGATTTTTTATATTTCGAAGATGGTGAATTTGATGAGTTTTTATTATTAAATAGATGAGTGTTAAGTACTAAAGCTTTTAGTACTTTTTTTGTAGGAAACTACTATTTATGACTATAAATTCTTTTTTGAAAAAGTTAACTATAATTTAGTCAGTGTGATATAATTAAAAAGAATAGATTTTAAAATATGAAAGAGGAATGATTTATGAAGTTTTTTAAAAGTT
>CATKEA010000093.1 GCA_949746915.1 uncultured Bacilli bacterium | reverse complement strand
TTTGAAACAAGTAAGTCAAATCAAGCACCAGATAATTCTATAAATTACGTTGGAGTTCAAATCAAACCTAATGTAGTAAGCTGGAGAAATATTCAAGTAGGGAATGCTTTTTATACAAGTTATGCTTATCAAAGAAATTTAGATAGCCATATGATGAAGAATAGTGAATGGGGAGCAGTTGCATATTTACAGCATTCAAAATATGGATCAGAAACTAGTGTTAGATTCAATAATAATAGTAGTTTCATAACAGGATATGCATCAGTAAATGAGCCAACTTGTGGATATACAGATGATAATAGAGAGTGTAATAAATATGGAACTGTCGCTGATATAACACTTCCATATAATACCGAAACGGGTTATCTTGCAAGTACAACAGGAAATATCAGTGGAATCTATGATATGTCAGGAGGAGCCTGGGAATATGTTATGGGAGTAATGACAGACCAAAGTGGAAAACCATTAAGTGGTCAAAATGTAGCAAATAATTCTGGATTCGCTGGAGGCTATGGAGAAGGTGAAAGTTTAACTTCTGGATATTCGTGGCCAGAAGAGAAATACTATGATAAGTATACTTATGGAACTAATGCAACTGAATATACAAGAGGCCACTTTGGAGATGCAACGAGTGAAATGGGCCCATTTAAAAATATTATTTATGCAAATAATATAACAAGGCAGATAAGTTCATGGCATGAAAACTGTGCAGTGTTTGTTAACAATACAATTCCTTGGTTAGTTCGTGGAGGTGCTTATAATCGTGGCACAGAATCTGGTATATTTGCCTTTGGATCAGACAATGGATCAATAAATGCACTTAGTTTCCGTGTGGTTTTGGCACCATAACATATTTAAAAAAATATATCTAATTTCTTACTATCAATTATGATAGTGAGTTTTTTTTATCTTAATATAAATCAGAAAGATTTACACAGCAATAGTGGATAACTATTTATTATTATAATAATGTAAAAATATATCATGTTTAAATAGAAATTAATGCCTTAATAAAACACAAATAGAAAGTTATCTAAGTAAAACGACCATATAGTGGTAAAATAAAACCTTGTTTGCTATAATGTAAATATAGAAGGTGGTATCATGAAAGCATTAGTAACAGGAGCTACTTCTGGAATCGGACTAGATATAGCAAAATATTTAAATAATCTTGGTTATGATTTAATATTAGTAGCTAGAAACAAAGAAAAATTAGAAGAAATCCAATGTGGAATGAAAGGCAAAGTAAAAATCGTAGTTATGGATTTAAGTATAGAAAATAATGCAAAATCATTATATATATTATGTAAAAAAGAAGATATAGATATTCTTGTCAATAATGCAGGATTTGGTTCATTTGGTGAGTTCTCAGAAACAGATTTAATCAATGAACTAAATATGATTGATTTAAATATCAAAGCTCTACATACTTTAACAAAAATATTTTTACGCGATATGAGAAAAAAAGATAAAGGGTATATTCTAAATGTTGCTTCATCAGCAGCATTTCAGCCTGGCCCACTAATGGCAACATACTATGCTACAAAAGCATATGTACTTCATTTAACAGAAGCTATATACTACGAACTGAAAAAAGAAAAATCACATGTAAAAATATCTTGTCTTTGCCCAGGACCTGTTGACACAAATTTCAATAATATAGCAGGAGTTAAATTTTCTGTAAAGCCATTAAGTAGCGAGTATGTGGCTAAATATGCTATTGATAAAATGTTCGATGGGAAATTAGTTATAGTACCAGGAGTTAAAATGAAGTGTGCTAAACTTTTAGGACGTTTTTTATCTGATAAAAAACTTATGGCTATAACTTATAGAATTCAAAAAAAGAAACAAAAAAATAAGTCGATATAAAATCGACTCCATTACCCAACAGTTTTTTCCTTAGAAACACTAATTTTATCACCATTTAAAGAAAATTCTTTCCCAATAAAATCTGTTGCTTCTTTATAAAGATTGTCCGATGCCTTAATAAATCTATTAATAGAAGCATTCCAAGCATCTGATTCTCCATTACCACGATAAATACCAACACCATTTAAAGCTATTGCCAAATCCTTTAAGTCTCCATTTACTCTATAAGAGGATGTTATAAAATCTTTTCTGCTTTTATCAATATAAAAATCATCTTTATCTCCTACATAAAAACAAGTATTTTCAAAATCAGTATTAAATATTAAGCACTCATCATCATCTAAATTAACAATACCACTAGCTTTTTGATTAGTCATATCTAAAATAGCATTGTACATTTTCCTACTAGCACCAACTAGTGAAACTCTGTTATCCACAGATTGATTACCTTCATACTCTTCTTTGGCAATCAAATAGTTTTGCATAGCTGTACTACAGCTTTTTTCTACATCATCATAACTATCAAAATTTGTTTCCATTTCAGTTGCATAGCTACTAGTAAGAGAAACATCCTCATTTTTACAGGCTATAAGCATTGTGGCACCAAACATAATAGCACTAGATAAAATAAACTTTCTGCCACTATTAACAACCTTTTCAACAAGTGATGCATCATATGTTTTAAAGTTCTTCACTATAATCACCTCAATTGACCAAAGTATAACGCAATAACAAAACAAAGTCTATAGAAAAAGATTAGCTTTACAGAAATAACTGTAAATATAAAGATTAAAAGATTTATTGATTTATTTTGAATAAATAGTAAAAATCATATATAATAATAAAACAAACGAGGTGAACTTATGCAAAAGATTATTAAAATAGAAAATTTATTCTACACTTATCAAAAAGAAGAAATATTTAATAATCTATCATTAACCATAGATGAAGCTTCGTTTACAGCCATAGTAGGTAATAATGCCTCTGGAAAAACGACACTTATAAAATTAATAGCAGGCTTATTACCTAGTAATAATTCAATTATAGCAGGATATGCTTATGTAAATTCAAAGAAAATGTACTTGACGACAGAATTTTATGGAATATGTCTAGATAATATGATTGATAACTTTTTATCACATGATGTATATAGCGAGCTGACATTTCCACTTGAAAATTTAAATATGGAAAAAGATTTGATTGAGAAAAGAATTCTAGAAATTGCAAGATTATTTAAAAATACCAAAATGTTAGATAAAAAAATAGATGATTTGACAATTTGTGAAAAGAAAGAATTAATAATTATGATAGCTTTACTCCATAAACCTAAAGTACTATTACTTGATAATATGCTATCTATGTTAACAAAAGAAAGCAAAAAAAAGATTATTAGAATTTTAAAGAAGCTACAGAAAGACGAGAAATTAACTATAATAGCAACAACAACAAATTTAAAAGACATAGTTGAAAGTGATTATACAATAGTTATACATAAAGGAAAAATTGTTATGGAAGGAAAAACCAATTCTATTTTAAATGAAGATGATATTTTAAATAAAGTAGGACTAGAGTTACCATTTATGGAGAATCTTTCTAAGAAATTACAATTTTATGAAGTGATAGATAAAGTATATCAAGATATGGATGATCTGGTGAATGACTTATGGAAATAGAATTAAAAAATATTGGGTATAAATATAAAAATAAAAAATTATTAGATAAAATAGATTTAGTATTTAAAGAAGCAGTAATAACAGGAATAACTGGCGAATATAAAAGTTTACTTTTAGAAATAATAGATGCTAAAGTAAAGCCAACAATAGGAGAAGTAGTGATTGATGGAAATCAAGTAAATAACAAAAACTTATTAAATATAAGAAAAAATGTTGTCTTAGTAACACAGCTTACTGAAAACCAATTTTCTAATGAAAGTATTAAAGAAGAAATGTATTTTGTTACAAATTATATTAACTACAATTCTAAAAACATAGAAAAAAGAATGTATGAATCATTAAAAATAGTAGGACTAGATGATAATTATTTAGATAGAACTATTTCAAGTCTTTCAAGTGGTGAAAAAAAATTAGTGCAAATAGCAATAAGCTTAGTAAGTAATCCAAAAGTGATTATTTTCGACGAACCTTTTGAAGAACTTGATTATGATAATAAAAAGCTACTTATTAAATTGATTAAACGTTTAAAACATAAATACCATAAAACGATAATTATAGCTAGTAATGATATTAATATGTTGTATGAATTAACAGATGAGATTGTCATATTGAAAAATGGTAAATTGAAAGTATTTCTAAAGACTCAAAAAGCTCTTCAAGATATTGAATTATTAGAAAAATTAAATATAGAAGTACCAAATTTAGTTAAGTTTACTAATAAAGCTCGTGCTAAAAAAATAAGACTAATGCAACATCGTGATATTTTAGATTTAATAAAGGATATATATAAACATGTATAATAAAGAATCAGTAATTTTTGATATTAATATGATAACTAAACTAATAAGCTATATTTTGTTTATAATACTAGATATTATCAATAATAATATATTTCTATTTTTACTAATAGAAA